>JAGNEZ010000015.1 GCA_018003015.1 Phycisphaerae bacterium
AGGGAGATGATCAAGGAGTTTGGCCCCGACCGAATCACCGTGGCCATCGACGTGGACCGCAACGAGGCTATGCCCTCCGGCTATGAGGTGTACATCGACGGCGGCCGCACCGCCACCGGGGCGGATGCGGTTGAATGGGCCCGGACTGTCGACAGCTTCGGCGTCAGGGTGATCCTGCCCACCAGCAAGGCCGGGGATGGCGCCAAGACAGGCTATGATCTCCCCGTCATTCGGGCCATGGCGAAGGCCGTATCCGGCCAGGTAGTTGCGTCGGGCGGGGCGGGCAAGCTGGAGCACTTCTACGACGCCGCCATGGCCGGGGCTACCATTCTGCTGGCCGCGTCGGTCTTCCATTTCCACACCATCGACATTCCGGAGCTCAAAACCTATCTCCGCGGCCGCGGACTGAATGTCAGGATGTAGCCGTCGTCTACCGCAAGGTGATAGTCGCCGGCGTTGAGCCACGCCGGGGCCGTCGCATGCGACCATCACGCCTGCACCGGACAAGGAACGAACCGCGACATCTGCGTCGCTTCACGTGGCCCCGCGCCGGATAAACGTCTACGAACTCCGCGAGCGGGCCGGACCACCCCAGAACGACTTCTGTCGCCGGCCTACGACCACCTTACCGATATCCCTTGGCGCTCAACCCCACCACCGCATTTACATTGTCCGCCGAGATCACCGTCGCTCCAACGTCCACATTCGATGGTCGGATCCCGTATCGGCAGTACAGGGCCAACTGAACGACCGGATAGAAGCCCTGAATGTACGGCTGCTGGTCGATCGTGAATCTGATGTGGCCGGTTTTGATCAGTCTCAAGATTTGCGGCGAGAGATCAAAACCGGCGGCCGCGTACCCCTTGCCCGCGAAGTGCTTCTCGATCGCCAGCCCAGCCCCTTCCGTATCCGCCTGCCCGGTGCAGAGCACGACCTTAATCTCCGGATCCTCCTTCAACGCCGCCGTGATGACCTCGGCCGATCCCTCCGGCGTCGTGCCGGTGACGACCCGCTTCCAGGTAACCCCTCTCTCCTTCAGCACGTCCTGCTCACCGCGTAGCCGGTCCTCGAGCGCCGAAATACTGTCGGAGTGAACAGTCATCAGGATCTTGCTGTTGTCCGGAATGAACTCCAACGCCCGTTCACCCACGCTGCGCCCGGCCTTGTACAGATCCTGGCACACCGCGCTGAGTCGACGGTTCGGTGTCCGGTTGTCGTCGGTGTTGAATGCAACAACCGGAATTCCCTTATCCATGGCCTCGGCCACGACGCCGTCAAACGCCTCCGCGTCGATGAGACAGACGGCGATACCGTCATACCCGTCGGCCAACGCCTTGCGAACCATCTCCGCCTGGGCCTTGAGATCGACCTCCGGCGTGCCCACGAAGATGCATTTTACACCCATCTTGGCGGCCGCGTCGGCCATGCCCTTCTTGACAGGCTTGAAGAAGTCCTCGTCCACGCAGGTGGCGATAAAGGCGAAACGCAGCGGCTCGCCGGACGCATCCAACAGGCCTCCTCGACCGGTGTGCGAGCAACCGGCGGCGCAGGTCAGCACGGCACTGACAATCACCGCAATAAGACAGGCCATGGGGTTCCTCATCGTTGACTTCTCCTCTTCTGCCCAAGAACGCGGATCCTGATGCCCCCTCGCCGGTCCCAGACGGTCCCACACTGTTCTCCCACGCTCAGCGAAAACCACGTACAAGGTCTTCGGACCTACGGCGTCAAGAGGTCCTGAACCCCCCGACCCGCTGGAGGCATTCTATGGGCTCACAGAGGGGGTCACAAGTGGGACTGAAACCCAAGCGTGTCACCTCCCGGGCTCTACCATGCGGTTGTGATGCCGGGCGTGAGGTGACCCCGCCAGTTGGAGTGAATCGGTAGCTATCAGATGGTCGTCCAGGTAGCAACGCATCTTCCGCACAGCCTTGGTGTATAAGGAGCTAGAGACCGCCGGAACGTCGATCCTGAAAGTGGTCTCGAGCCGGACGCGTCTTTTTTTTCAGTTTTTTAACAACAAACCAGTAACGGAAGGTAATTCCGGCGTCTATTAGTACAGAGGTGTCTCTCCCTGCGCCCGTGACTGTCCTGGCGCGGCCGGTGTCTGCTATGGAGTCTGGGAAGTGGTAGGCAATCGAATCGGCGAGATCCTTGTTGAATTGGGTTATTTGACGCCCGACCGTCTAGCCCAGACCATCCATGCCGGAAACGGCGACAATCTGCGAACCGGCGAACGTCTTTGTCGACTTGGCCTGATCCGTGAAGAGGATCTGGTCCACGCCCTGGCCATCCAGTGCGGGATTCCGCACGTGGACCTTGGGACTGTTGAGGTTGCGCAGGAAGCGTTGCGCTGTCTGCCGCCCGATCTGGCCCAGCGCTACCGGGCCCTGCCGCTGTCCATGGCGGAAGGGCGGATCCACCTCGCGATGGCCGACCCTTTCAACTTTCGGGCCGTCGAGGATATCAGCGCGGTATGCGGGCTGGAGGTCGTTCGGCACTTTGCCCGACCGAGTGAGCTGCTCGATGCCCTCCGCAGGTACTACGGCACGTCCGCGGCTCGCATGGCCGACTCGCTGGCCAACGGCAGCACGGATGCGGAAGTGGTCGAGGGCGGCGATCTCGTTGGCCACCTGCACGAGTTGGCCCGAGAGCCGTCCCTGATCAACCTGGTCAACCTGATCATCCTGGAGGCCGTCCAGGACAAGGCGAGCGACATCCACATTGAGCCCTTCGAACGAGAGCTGAAGGTGAAGTACCGGATCGACGGCGTACTGCACGAGATGGCTCCGCCGTCGAAGCATTTGCAGGCAGCCATCATCAGCCGCATCAAGATCATGGCCCAGCTGAACATTGCCGAGCGATTCCTGCCTCAGGATGGGCACATCAAATTCAACGCTCCTAGCGCGAGTGTGGATATCCGTGTCTCGACCGTGCCAACGATGTTCGGTGAAAGCGTGGTGATGCGCATCCTGGACCGCACGGCCACGATGCGCCAGCTCGGAGAACTCGGATTGGGCGACGATCTGCTGGCCGCATTCGGAGCGACGCTCCGCAGACCGCACGGGATCATCCTCGTGACCGGCCCCACGGGCAGCGGAAAGACCACCACGCTCTACGCAGCCCTCAACCACATCTACACACCCGCCAAGAAGATCATCACCATCGAGGACCCGGTTGAGTTCCACCTGGAAGGCGTCAACCAGATCCAGGTCAATGTCAAACGCGGACTGACCTTCGCCAACGGCCTCCGTTCGATCCTCCGCCAGGACCCGGACATCGTCATGGTGGGAGAGATCCGCGACGGGGAAACCGCGGACATTGCGATCCGCAGCGCGTTGACCGGCCACCTGGTTCTGTCGTCGCTGCACACCAACGATTCGGCCGGGGCGATTACCCGGCTTCTGGATATGGGTATCGAGCCATTCCTGCTGGCCACCACGGTTGAAGCAGTGATCGCCCAGCGGCTTGTTCGAGTCGTCTGCGACCGGTGCGACAAGGTGTACCAGCCCGCCGTTCGCACCCTGGAGCAACTCGGCGGCGACGCGGTGACCTTCGGCGGGAAGGAGTTGCGCCGCGGGCGCGGCTGCCAGGACTGCCGCAACACCGGCTACCGCGGGCGAATCGGCATTTTTGAGATGATCCGCCTGACCGACGCCATGCGCGAGATGATCATGAATCGACCGTCGAGCAGCCAGATCCGACGAGCCGCGAACCATAACTTCACCAGCATGAGACAAGACGGCTATCGCAAGGTCCTCGACGGGGTGACCACCCTCGAGGAGGTCTGGCGCGTAACCCAGGACGCACAACAGGAAAACGGCACTCCGGTGCCGGCGTGACTTGGTCTCCCCGCCCGCAAGGCGCGAGCCGTGTGTTCATCAGGCTTCGAGTGGCAAAGGTTCAGCTGGAAGAGCGCTGGAGGCAGAGGCATGCCCAGCTTCTCGTACCGGGCGATGACAGTGGAAGGGCAGGATGTCAGCGGGGTCATCGAGGCGACGGACCGCGCCGAAGCGCTGCGCGAACTGGTGACCCGGGGAACCTGCGTGACCGAGCTCGCCGAGAGGGACGAGCGGTCTCTGCTCGGTTTCAGCCGCCGCGAGGGCTGTGAACGGATTCGCATCCGATCCAAGCAGGTGGCCGTCCTGACTCGGCAGTTGGCCACTTCGCTGGAAGCCGGGCTGCCTCTGATGAGCGCCCTTCATGTGGTGGGAAGCGAGATCGACCACTCCCCCACACGAACCCTGCTTTGCCGGCTGGGGCAGCGTGTGCAGGAAGGGGCGAGTTTCTCCGATGCCCTGGCCGAACACCCCAAGGTGTTCAGTCCAATGTACGTTCGCCTGGCCCGGGTGGGCGAAACCGGGGGCATGCTCGACCTGGTGCTGGGACAGCTGGCTGACATGCTCGAACGAGCCGCCGACCTGCGTGAGCGGGTCAAGACCGCCTCGATCTACCCAGCCATCCTCACTGTCGTCGGCCTGGCCTCCATCGCGGTCATCGTGACGTTCATCGTACCCAGGATTCTCGAGTCGTTGGGCACGGATGCCGTCTCCCTGCCGCTGACGACACGCATGCTCATGGCAATCAGCGACTTCGTGGGAGCCTACTGGTGGCTGCTGCTGGGCGGGGCTGTCGCGGTCTCCGCGGGCTTCCGCCAGATTGTGCTCCGCGGCCCGGGACGACCTGGGTGGGACGCTCTCAAACTGCGGATGCCGGTTCTCGGACGGCTCATCCGGCAGACGGAGGCGGCTCGTTTCGCCCGAAGCCTGGGCATCCTGACCAAGGCCGGCGTATCGATCACGACCGCCATGGCGGTGGTGCTCGATACCCTCCAGAACACCGTGATCCGCAACGCGGTGAGCGAACTGGCCCGATCAATCCAGGGCGGTGAGTCAATCGCGATGCCACTGCAGCGCAGCGGCCTGTTCCCGCCGTTGCTGGTGCAGATGGTCCGGGTGGGCGAGAACACCGGCCGGCTCGATGAGATGCTCCTGCGCTCCGCAAACGTCCACGAATCGGAGGCCAAGCTCACCCTCGACCGGCTGGTCGCCGTGCTGCCCGTATTGCTGATTCTGGTGCTCGCGTGCGCGATCGGTTTCATCGCGGGCGGGCTGATTCTGGCTATCGTCGAGTTTCAGAGCATGGGCGTGGGAGGCATGCCGGGACGATGAAAAGGCAGCGGCCAGAGCGGCGCCGCGAGCGCGCCGGAGGACACCGTACGACGAATGACTGGTCCGGACCAGACCAAGGAGACGGCTATGCGAAGCGGAGAATGGAGACGTGAAAGACGGAAGCGGGATGCGTTCACGCTGATCGAGTTCCTTGTGGTCATGACAATCATCGGCATTCTGGCCGCCCTGATCGTGCCGCGGTTCATCAATCGGGCCGGCGAGGCGAAGGCCGTGGTCGCCAAGCAGAAGATCACCGTCCTCGAGCAGAAGGTGGTCGAGTTTCAGGCGGACTGCGGGCGCTTGCCAACCGCCCAGGAAGGGCTGCGGGCCCTGGTTCGTCAGCCCGCCGATGCCGGCCAGAAGTGGAAAGGCCCCTACGTCAAAGAGAAGGACATTCTCGATCCGTGGGGCACCGAGCTGGCCTACCTGGCACCGGGCCGCCACAACGCGGACTTCGACATCTTCACCCTTGGCGCAGACGGCCAGGAAGGCGGCGAAGGTGAGAACGCCGACATCGGTAACTGGTAAAACCTGCTGCGGCGCGAGATGCATCGACTTGCCCACGTGCCGGCTGCGAACGGCGTTCACGCTCGTGGAACTGCTCGTCGCCCTGGCATTGCTCGCCGTGGCGGCCGGAATCATCGTTCCGCGGATGTCGCGTTCCATGGGACGCAGCGAACTCCGCGAGGCGGCCGGCCGATTCGCCCACACCGCCAAGGCCGCTCGGCAATATGCCCTGGCCCGCCGGCAAGCCTGCGCCATGGAGATTGACCTGGACCACGGCACCTACGCCGTAACCGAGCTGCACGGCACGGGGTCGGGGAGAACCTCGCAAGTCACCCGGACCTCGTGGCTGAAGACCGGCCGTTGGCCCGGCAGCATACGTGTAAGCGCCTACCAGACTCCCGATGGCCTGATGACGATGAACGGAATCCAACGATTGAGCTTCCAGCCCGACGGGACGACCAGCGGCGCATCGATCCGATTCGTTCACCAGGCTGACGAGTACCAGGTGATTGTACACCCCCACAGCGGACAGGTGGTTCTCGGAGATGCGACCACCACAACGTTCGCCGAAGACCAGTACGACCTGGGTGACTGAGATGGAGATCGGCATGACTCGGATGGCAATGCCAAAAGGCGAACGGCGTGAGCGGCTCGCCCTTCCTCCTTCCTCCCGCGTAGGGACGAACAAAACGGAGGTCCGAGCGATGACGCTGATTGAGGTGCTCGTGGCCATGACCTTGCTCAGCACTTGTGTGGCGGGACTGATGACCTCGGCGACGCTGGCGACGCGCAATCAGCAGAGGTGCGGACAACGCGTGGCGGCCTTGTATCTGGCCCAGGAAAAACTCGCCGAAGTCGAAATGATCGGTGCTCACGTCTGGATGCTCGGGCATCCGACCGAAGGGGCGGAGGACCGCAACGAAACCACCTACGATTGGACGATCGACATCAAGCAGCAGTCGGTGGGCGAGCTGTTCACCGTTCAGGTGAAGGTGGAGTGGGGTGGCCCCAGCGGCGGCGAAGTGTCGCTGGAGACATGGCTAAACGATTATCAGGCCAAGGACGCAGAGACTGAAACACGAAGCGACCAGGAGAGGGCAGGGCACCGGTGACAAGCGAGGACACGAGTAAGGAAGCGCCGCCGATCACCCGGCGCCTAACGCGAAAGGCGGAAATGGGCGGGTGCCGAACGCTGGTCAGCGAACGCGGTCTTGGGTGCCGAGGAATGCATCGATCGCGTGACCAGAAGAGTGTACCACCTTGGTCAATGGGTGCGAGAGGGGACCTCGCCTGCCGCCGTGTCCGCGCATTCACACTGGTTGAGGTCATCGCGGCTCTGACCATTTCCGCCATGCTCTTCGTGTCAGTCGTGAGCACGACCCGAGCCCTCTCCAGCACTCGCCAGAACGTCGAACGACGGGTCGACCAGAGGGCCGCGGCCCGACACGCGATGGAGACGATTGTGGCCGCACTGCGCAACGTCCGCCGCGACCCGGCCAAGGAGCGGCCGGTCGTCATCGGTCGTAGTGGCGGCCGGGGCGCGGGCAACGATCGCATCGATCTGCTGGTGATCAGCGATGTGCGCGGCCGGCCGGAAGGAGCCGAATCAGACCAGTACGAGCAGAGCTTCTACCTGGCCGAGTGTCCCGGACGGCCCGGCCTTGTGTTGCTGAGCCGAAAGGACCACGCCCTCGACGATCATCCCCAGGAGGGCGGCGTCGGCACCATCGTGACCGAGGGAATGATGACGCTGTCGTTCACCTACTACTCCGGTGCCGAATGGCGAGATGAATGGTCGGACCTGGAGGTCCGCGCACCCCAGGCGGTGCGGGTCACGCTGAGCACCATGCCAGCCAACATGACAGACGCGCAGGATTCGGGAGAACCAGCGGTGCTCTCGACCATCGTCGCCCTGCACACCAATGAGCCGGTCGACGACCGGGCGGCAGATCGCAAGAAGCGAGAGGAAGCGAACCCTGGCCCCAGTCCAAGTCCAGGAGGGCCGCCTCCATGAAACGGCGTCGGTTTCGCCGAGCACGCCCGCCTTTCCCGAGCCGCAGCCCGCGCTGCAAGCCGATCGCGCACGACCCGCGCCGACCCGCGGTCGCCCTGATCTTCGTGCTGTGGTCGGTCACTCTCCTGTCTCTGCTCGCCGGCGGACTGAGCTTCGCGATTCGCCAAGACATGACCATCTCGAACATCCAGCGCGATCGGCTGACCGCCCACTGGGCGGCCCGAGCCGGCGTGGAGACAGCCATCGCCACCATTATGGATCAGACCAGTTCAGTGCAGGCCGAGACCGATCTCTGGTACGACGACCCGGTCACGATGCAGGACATCAGGCTGACCGGCGGCAGGTTCAGCGTCTTCCACGGCGACTATGGTGATCTGCCCCGGATCCAATACGGCGCCAGCGATGAAAACGCCAAGCTCAACGTGAACAACGCAAGTCGAGAGCAGCTGATGAGACTGCCGCATATGACCAACTACATCGCCGGCGCGATTGTCGAGTGGCGCGGAGGAAACACGAATCAGGAATCGCAGGCGGACGGAGTGGGCCGGGGCTATTACACCGGCCTGGCTCATCCGTACACGATGCGCGACGGACCGGTCAAGACGGTGCGCGAACTGCTTCTGATTCGCGGAGTGACACCCGAACTGCTCTACGGGGAGGATGCCAACGGCAACGAGATCCTCGACCCCAATGAGGACGACGGCGACGCGAGTGATCCGCCAGACAACTCCGACGGCCGGCTCGATCGCGGCTGGTTCTCCTACCTCACCGCGTACAGCTACGAGAAAAACACCAATGCCAGTGGCCAGAAACGCCTGAACCTGAGTTCCGCCGATACCGACACACTAAAGAGCCGCCTGGGGCTGCCCAAATGGGCGGCGGAATCGATCGTCAAGGCTCGGGAAAAGAAGAAGTTCGAGCATCTGGTCGACCTCCTGGACGTTCAACGCGATCCGAGCATCGCCATCGACTCGTCGGAGGAATCCAGCGACAGCCCCGCCAACGATCAGCCGGTCACCGCCTCCGTGTTCGCTAGTATGGTCGACGAACTCACGCTCAAGGACGCCGAAATCCTGCCCGGACGAGTCAACATCAACACGGCGCCGCGGGCGGTCATCCGGGCCCTGCCAGACATGGGCGACGAGCTGGCCGACGCGATCGTTCGCTACCGTGAGAGCGGTGGTGTGTATACCTCGATCGGCGACCTGCTCAGCGTCAGCGGAATGACCAAGGACAGGTTCGCCAAGCTCGAGGACAGTGTGACCGTGCGGTCCTGGGTTTTTCGTATCCAGAGCCATGGCTACACGGAGTCGGGCCTCGCCAAGGCGACGATCGAATGCGTGGTGGACCGCGGGTCCAAGGTGCCGCGGATCCTGTACTGGCTGGAGTCCTCACCTTGATGTGGGGCCGCAGGTGCGCCTATGAGTGAACGGGCCGCAATCGGCATACACACGTACGGAAACACGGCGCGGCGCGTGGAGCTGCGTCAGGCGGGCCAGAGGATCGAAGTCGTCCGACTGGAACGTCTGCTGCTGGATCGACCGGGAGCGCAGCCTTCGACTCCGTCGGCAGGTGGTACTCCCGGCGGAAGCCTCAGTCCTCCCGAGAGCCCGCACCGAGGAAACGGGTCATCGCGAGGTATGACCACCGTTTTCGCATCCCTTCCCGCCCCGGATGTGATGAGTCGATGGTGGAATATGCCGGACGCCGACGAGCAGAGACTCCGACAAATGGTCTCCCATCGTATGGAGGCGGATCTGCCGCTGCCCATCGACCAGCTGACCTGGGAGTGCCGAAAACTCGACCGTGCCCCGGCAGGCCAGCAGGGCCGATGGGTGCTCACCCAGGCAGCTTCACGCGACCGGGTCGCTCGGGATATGGCTGCTCTCGCCGCTGCCGGTCTTCGTGTCGACGCCATGACCACCGAGGCCGAGGCCATCGGGGCCCTGTATCGACACGGCATTGACCACTGCTGCGATCCTGGCACCGAGGGAATCGTCCTGGCCACGGCAGACGAGTGGGTCATTGCCGTGCTGACCGGTGGACTCGCCCGATCGGTGCGCCGGATCCGGGTCGCGGCCGATGACCTGGGAGTTGCCTGTCGCGAGTGCCGTCAGGCAATCGAAGCGGAGATCCCCCTTCGCGAAGTGCACCGGTTGCTGTGGTGCGGCTCGTCGGAGACGACCCCGGCTCGCCAGAAGATCGCCGAGTCGCTGGGCCTGACGGTCGAAGCGGTCGAGCCCAACCGACAACTCGTGGAACTGGACGGGACCGCGCTCACTTCAGGTCAGCTTGCCGCTTTCGGCCCGGCACTGGGACTGGCCCTGGCAGGGCTGTTCGAGCATAACACGATTATTCGCCTGGCCGGGCGTGAACAGGACAGGATCGAGGCCGGACGCAGGCGGGTCGAGTCGCTGCTGCGCTATCCGTGGGCGTGGATGGCCACGGCCATCGGCTTGCTTATCGTGACCCTCGTCATCCATGTGGCTGCGATCAAATGGGAAACCCGGCAGATGCAGACCCTGCTGCAAGGATGGGACAAGACCCAGTCAACGGCGGTTAGGATCGAACCCAAGTATCGAGCCCTGCTTCGGCTGGAGAAGTACCGAATCGACGTCGAGGGCACGATCGCCGACCTGTGCCGCGTGGTCCCCGACAGCATTGTCATTTCCTCGATTCAGCTGTCGCGCGAGCAGCGACTGGTCATCAAGGGTACGGCCAGCGACCCCAAGGCGATCTTCAAGCTGGCGGACGACATGCGAACTGGCGAGCGATTCGCGTCGGTGAATCCCGAACGAAGCGAACCCGGCCAGGGCGGCAGCTTCACGCTGAGCGCCGAACTGGCGGACGTCAGGAGGTTCACCGCCGGTCTCCCACGAGGTGGCCTATGAACATGAGCGATCGGGATAGGCGTGCACTGGTGCTCGGCGGAGTCGCGGTCGGCATGATCGCCGTGTACGTCGTCGCGCTCAATCCGCTGGTGAGCCAATACAACGACATGGTGGCCGACCACGAGCAGGCCGCGGCCAAGGTCGCCGGGATTCTCGGCGAGGAGCGCAAGGCCGCTTATCAGGCCCGGCAGATCGCCGAATGGGAGCGCAAGGCCGGCCTGCTCTTGGAGCCAAAGCCCTACAGCGAACAGATCACGTCGGTGAGCCATAAGCTGGTGGCCGCCTATCAAACCAGCGGCATGCAGGTGAAAAACTCGAACTGGACCCACCCGATACCCTGGCCGGATGACCGCACCCTGTCCTTGGCCACCATCCGTATCGACGCCGAGGCCGATTGGGAAAACGTCTTCAAGTTCGTCGCCGCGGTCCATCGAATCGAGGGTGTCATGAGCGTCGAGCGACTGGAGCTGACCGGCGATCCCAAGAAGCCCGGCCCGCTCACTGTGAAGCTGGCCGTCTCCGTCCTGGTTCGCAGCGAGGGTGACAACCGATGGGCAAGCTGACTTTCGTGAGCCAATACGCTCGCCGCGTCTCAATCGTCATGATGGCGATCGCCGTGCTCATGCTCATCGACGGCGTTTACCAGACAGCTATGCACCTCAAGTGGCGGCATTGGCTTCCGGCAACACTGGCCGCAGGTGGCACGATCACTCAGACGGCGGGCAGCGGACCGGCCGAGAGTCGGCCGTTGGGCAGCCAGCCCGCGACCAGCCGGCCCGCGGAAACACAGCCCTCCGGCACCCGACCGGCCGGGACGCAACCGGCGGTTGCCCCGCCCGCGGCCACACACGCAAAGGCAAGGCCTCCCGCCCAGCCGCCGGCGGATCCATCTGAGCCACCGGCGGTGAGTGCCGCAATCAGGAAGCGGAGCATCTTCGCTCCGCCCCGGCCCAAGACCCCGCGGCCAACGCTCACCGGCGTTCTGGGACGTGTCGCGCTCTTCAGGACTGCCGACGGCAAGACCGTCGGTATCGCCGAGGGCGAGTCCGGCCACGGCATGAAAGTGAAAACGATCCGCAATTACGAGGTGGTCGTGGAGTACGAAGGCAAGACCGACACGATGAAGTTGTTCAGCGATCCAGGTTCCTCGGGATCGCCAGCACCGCTAAAAGAAATCGAACCGGACCGGAGGAGCAGGCGATGAGTACGTTCGTTCGACAGTGCAGCGTGATCGGATGGTTGGCGTTGACGATCGTCGGGCTGGACATCACGCTGGCGGACGCGCAGGGCCAGCGGTCAACGCAGGACAGACCGGCATCGGCACCGGCGGCCGCTCCGGCGTCGGCGTCGGCGACCAGCGCGGCGCCCGCTTCCCAGCCGGCCACTCCAGCGAGAATACCCATCTCGTTCTCCAACACCCCGATCAGCGAGATCGCCAAATTCCTCACCGAACGCATGGGCAAGCCGGTGATTGTCGCCAAGGAAGTGCAGAGCACCCAGGTGACACTGGTCAACCCCAAGCCGATACCCTTGGAGGAGGCCCTCGATATCCTCGCAACCGCCCTGCACGAAGCGGGCGTGGCCATCGAGGAGCGCGAACGGACAATTCACCTCATTCCCATCGCCCAGGTCAGTCGAGCTCAGATCCGTACCGTCCCGGCCGACGTTGATCTCGCCACGGTGAAACCCGCCAGCCAGATCATCCGCAAGATCTTCGAGGTCAAGCACTATGATCCCACGAAACTGGTGGACGTGCTCAAACCGCTGACTCCGAGCTATGGGCACATCACCGCTGAGCCGTCCACCGGCAGGCTGATCGTGGTGGCCGCAGTCGAGCAGTTGAAGGTCATGGCCCAGGTCATCGCTGAACTCGACCGGCCGGACGTCAGCGGCGGCGAACTCCGCGTCTTCCCCGTCGAGCATGTGGATGTCTACGAGATCATCCCCCTGCTCCAGAAGCTGATCGCCGGTTACCTCGGCAGCGAAGTCAAGACCATCACCTCGGGCGGAACCGAGGGCAGCCCATCACCCGGCGGGCCGCCCTCCGGCTCGCCGAGCGATGGCCGACGACCAGGTGGCGGGCCGAGCGATCAGAGTGGCGCCACCCCGGCATCGGCCGGAGCAATACTGGTCAAAGGCGAGAAGAAGCCCGTCCTGATCATTCCCGAGCCTCGCCGCAAATCGATCGTGGTCGCGGCCCCCTCCAATGTGCTTGCCCAGGTTGAGGTCTGGATGAAATCGCTCGATCAGGAGAAGCCGCCTAGCGCCCAGGAGGAAATCGTCGAAGTCCGGTATGGCAACACCCAGGATCTCGCCACCCAGCTCACCGCTATGCTGAGTAATATCCCCGACGAGACCTTGCGCAGCGCCCTGCGCATCTTCCCGTTCGCCGGATCCGGCCGACTCATGATCGTAGGCTCAGAGAAGAACCGGAGGATGGTCAAGGAGTGGCTCAACGAAATCGACGTGCCGCCTGGCGAGCGGGTCACGCGAACGTTCAACCTTAAGAACGCCGACGCTCAGCAGATCACCGACAACATCAAGGAGCTGTTCCAGGACAGCACCGGATCGCGAGGATACAGCATCTTCAGCGACTACTATGACGACTACTACTCCAGCCGGCGGCGGAGTACGACCGATCGGGCCAAAGTCACCGTGACCGCCAATACGCGCAACAACAGCGTCACCGTGGCGTCCTCCCCCGAAATGATGGAACGGATCGCCAAGCAGATCGAGGAGTGGGATCGGCCGCTCGCCGGCGACGAGGCCGCCCCGCGAATCTTCCATCTCAAGTGCGCCGACCCGGACAAAACCAAGACCCTGCTGGAAAGCCTGTTCACCAAGAAGGACCGGCCGATCTTGGACTGGTTCGGGCGGATGACTTCCTCCGACGCTCAGGCCACACCCGTCGGACGGCTCTTCGGACAGTTCCGCTTCGAAGCCTACCCGGAGACCGGCAAGCTCATTGTCGTCAGCAAGAACGCAGAGAACTACGCAGTCATCGAGAAGATGATCGAGGAAATCGATCGGCCCCAGACCGTCGGATTACCCCGTATCATCCAGCTCAAGTTCGCCGACGCGGAAACCCTCGCGGAGCAACTCAACGCCCTGCTCAACGCCCCCGGCACGCCGACTTCGATCCTCCGCCGCGGCCAATTGGGCACCTTCATGGAGTCCACCGACAAACAGTCGCCCTTCAACTCCAACACCGACCAAGCCCGGAACCCGGCAGACCAACAGAACAAGCAGTCCACCCCGACTCAGATGCAGTTCTGGTGGCAGAACCCGCCAGCCGACATCAAGGTCAAGCAACCCAGCAACCTGGTGGGCAAGCTGCGCATCGTGCCGAACGTCGAGCAGAACAGCCTCCTGGTGGTCGCACCGGAAGAATACGCGGAAGCCATCGACAGGTTCGTCCGCGACCTGGACAAGCCCGGCTACCAGGTCCTGGTCCGCGCCGTCGTCGCCGAAATCACGCTCAACGACTCGATGAGCCTGGGTTTCCGTTTCTCCACCGATACGTCGGCCTTCACCACCGGCGATTCGCTCATCACCGAGAACGCGCTGCGCGGCCTCCTGACCTACGACTACAAGGACCAGTTCGGCACACACCAGACGCTCACGCTGAACGTGCCTGTCAACAACCTCCTCAGTTTGCTGGGCAAGGTCACGAACCTCAAGATCAAGAGCGAGCCCAAGATCCTCACCGCCGACAACGTCGAGGCCCAGTTCTTCGATGGCCAGGACGTGCCATTCATCAAGAACACCCTGACCTCCGACGTCGGCTCGCAGACCCAGGCCTTCGACTATCGAGCGGTCGGCATGCGGCTGCGGGTTCGGCCGCACATCACCAAGGAGAAGAACGTCGACCTCACCGTCAATCTCGAGGTGTCAAACATCGTACCCGGCCAGACACTCTTCGGCGGTGCGATCATCGACCGCCGCGAAACCACGACGCGCATCGTCCTCGAGGACGGCCACACTTTCCTCATCAGCGGAATCATCCGGGAGCAGGACGGAACGATCGTCCGCCGGTTCCCCGGCTTGGGTGATATTCCCGGGCTGGGCGAACTCTTCAAGCATCGCGAGACCACCAAGGTCAACACGGAACTGCTCGTCTTCCTGACACCGTACGTCATCGGCCCGCAGGACCCGCGGGGGCCAATCGAATCGGCCCCTCAGGATCGGCTCGATCGCCAGTTCCCGTCCAAGGGCGGCGTCGAGGATGTCCAAAAACCTGAGGCGGTCCCTGCCACGCCTGTCAGTGCCTCGACCAGATGATTCGAAAGATGTGAAACATGATCACGAGATACACCCGGCAACACCGCGTTCTCGCTTCCCGACGATCGGCGTCCCTCCGGACCGCCTGCCTGTGGCTCTGGGCCTTGGGGGGACTCGCTATGACCGGTTGCCACTCCGCCGGTACGGCCCCGACGATTGAGCCGGACCAGCAATCGCAGGCCGACCGGCAGCGGCAGCTCTTCGGCGAGTTCGATATACCACGCAAGATCGGCACCGTTGAAAACGTCGGCCTGCAAATCCCCGTCGTCTCGCCCGACGGCCGGCAGATGCTTTACCTGCGGACCGACTGCGAGTCCCTTTCTCCGATGACCCTGCTGGGCTCGACCGATCCGCAAGACACACCCCCCGGAAGAACGCTCTCGATCTGGATACGACCGGTGGAAGGCTCGGGAGTCGGCCAGCAGTTGTCGAAGTGCAGCTGGGCTCACTCGCCCACCTGGTCACGCTCCGGAGCGGCCGTCGCATGCGCCGCGGGCAACCCGCCCCACTGCGATATCGTGCACATCGACATGGCCAGCGGCAAAGCGACGATCCTCGGCCTTCCCGGAACGGTCAATTGCCTTCCACGATTCGACGTTGACGACCGGACCCTGCTGTTCTGCTCGGGCGAGCGGGCCAAGGGGCCCTTCCGCGTGTACCGCCAGACGCTCGATGCAGCTCCGGTGGCCCTCTCTCCCCCAGGCAGCGATTGTCTATTCCCCGTTACGTCAGAAAAAACCGGGCGCGTGCTCTGTGCACGAGCCAATACCAAGTACCTGCACTGGGCGACTTGCGACACAGACGGCATCACCGACCTGATTCCGAAATGCGGCCTGTCCGGCCGTCCACTGCTGCTTCAGACCTGGGCGGGGATCGCCTCGCCGCTTTCACCCGATCGCGGGGCGGTTCTCTTCTTTGACACAGGACAAAACCGCATCGCCGTGCTGCACGCCGCCCAGCGGCTGGTGCGGCGGCACCGGTCGGGCAGTATCGCCGCCTGCTGGATCGACGAGCAGACCATTGCCCTTGCAACCCCGGAGGCCGTTTTCGTCGTCAACACGACCACCGGCGTCAGCACCTCGCTCTTCAGCGGTTCGTGGATCCCCTCCCGCTACGTACCTTCATCGCGCCGGCTCCTTCTCCTGGGCCAGGAACGAGCAGGACGATTCTCCATCTGGGAGGTTGTGTTCAAGGGAGGTCCGGCAGACACGACGTGACGCTAGGGCCCTGGTCAGGCGGCAATGAGGCGCGGCGTTCGGCCAGAGCGCGCTCCGGCGGGCCGGGCCGAACGCATGGAGTAAACCAGATGCGATCACTCTGGCGGCGAACGGGTTGGTGGCCCCTGGTCCTCTGCTGTGGCCTGATCGGATGCACTCGGTCATCGCCGCCGGAGATACCGGTCTATCACCCCCCTGCCAAAAAAGTCGTCAAGGAGACTACCGCGCCGCAGACCGTGTCCGACGCACCCACGCCCGTCGTAGTAGAGCAGCCTCCACCTCCCCCTCCGCCGGAGAAGAAGCTCGTGGCCACCCAGACCACACCGGTTGCGGAGGCAGCTCCTGAACCGAAGAAAGAAGTCATAAGAGAACCGACGCTGTTGGGCTCCTGGCACGTCTCCGAAATGGTCCAGAAGGGTCAAGTGATGCCCATGCCCGAGGGCATGCAGATGACGCTCACCTTCGCCGAAGGCGGGACGGTAAGCATGTCCTTGTCCGGCGGCCCAACGTCCGAAGGCCATGTCCGCCAGGGAACCTTCAGCTATGCCGACGGCCAGGTCACCATTTCCTTGGATCGAGAAACCAAGACAGGCAAGTGCACGTTCGAGGGCAGCAATCGCGTTGCGCTCGAGTTTGACGAAATGCGCATGGTGCTCACCCGTGTCTGACGCCGGAAGGCGGATGCCGCCGGTCACTGCTTCAGGTCAGACGCTCAAGCAGGCGCCCGACGCTCTCCTTCGCATCGCCTAGCAGCATGATCGTCTTCGGGTCTCGGTAGAGCGGATTCGGCACGCCAGAGTAGCCGGGCTTCTCGTCCAGGTTGCACACCCCGATCCGCCGGGCCTCGTGGGCTCGCAGAATCGGCATTCCTGAAATGGGCGTACCCGTTGCCTGGATCGCCACCGGATTCACAACATCGCAGGCGCCTACGACCAGGGCTAGATCGGTCTCGGCAAAATCGGCGTTGATGTCGTTCAGCTCGCGGATCATGCCGTAGTCCACTTCCGCCTCCGCCAGCAACACGTGCATATGCCCCGGCATTCGCCCGGCGACCGGATGGATCGCAAACCGGACCTCCTTGCCCATCCGGACCAGGGCTTCCGCGAGTTGGACAACCTCGCCCTGGGCGTCCGCAAGGGCCATCCCGTAGCCGGGAATGATGATCACCCGTTGGGCCTGTTTCATGACCTCCACGATCACGGCAACCGGGTCGGCATGGCCCACTGGGGACGCACCCTCCTTGCCCGCCTCACTCTTCGCCATCGCCGGCAACGAAGGAGGTGTCGTGCCGTCGTTCCTCGTTGACGAGTCTGAGGATGCTCCCGGCATCGCTCCGACCGGAGGAGGGGGTAACACCGGTGCAGAAGGCATGATCCCCGTAAGGACCGTGGCCAGTCTCCGATTCATGGCCCGGCACATAACATGGGTGAGAATCGAACCAGACGCCGCCACCGTCGCGCCGCAGGCAATCAACAGACGATTCCCGATCACGACACCGCAGAGGGCGGCCGCAAGCCCCGCAGTCGCATTCAGGAAAGAGATCAACACCGGCATGTCCGCACCGCCGATGCGGATGGAGAACACGATCCCCAGCGAGATGGCCGCCACGGCCAGCAGGGCCACGCCCCCAATCAGGGTGGCGCGGTTGCCAGCCAGTCCCGCGGTCACGGCCAGCACCAGCACGAGTGCGACAATAGTGGCGAGAACCAGGTTATGCTGTGGCAGGAGGGTCGGCGTCTGCCGGAGCTTGTTCGCGAGCTTCCCGCTGGCAATCATGCTGCCGCTGAATGTTGCGGCCCCGATGATCAAGCCGAGAACAGCGGCGACCTTCTCGATCGGAGACAGAACGTGGCCGGTCAACCGCGTGAGTTCGACGGCCGACACCAGCAATGCCGCAACTCCCCCCGCGCCGTGCTGGAACGCCACCATCGCCGGAATCCCGACCATGTTGACTCGGGCGGCAACCAGCCAGCCGACGACGGCACCCGCTCCGGCGCCGGCCACAACCAGAGGGATCTCCGCGATGCTATGCCGATAGAGCACCAGGCCCATCGCGCAGAGCATCGCGAAGGCAGCGGCCAGGTTGCCCAGCCGGGCTCCTCGCGGCGTGCGAAACTGCGAGATCCCCAGAATCAAGACCAGGATGACACCGATATCGATCAGCAAATGCGACATGGTTTCCACTGCCAGCATGCCGTCGGTTTCGTTTGGCATTCCTGCCTCGCCGAGCATGCAAACACGGTCATTCAGGCACACTGCCCGCGTCACTTCTTCTTGAACAAGCCCAGCATCCGGTCCGTGATAATGAAGCCCCCAACCACGTTGAACGCAGCGGTCGCGAGCGCGGCGGCGCCGAACAGCTTCTCGACCGCGGTCGTCTCCGATGCGAACAGCAGCAGGGCGGCCAGGATGGTCACCGCCGAGATGGCGTTCGTCATCGACATGAGCGGCGTGTGCAGCATCTGCGGAACACGCAGGATGAGAAGGTAACCTGTCACGAAAGCTAGAAGAAAGACGACCAACATCAGTCCAATGTCAGCCATGGGCTATACCTCCCGGCCTCAGCCGATCGCTCCAGTCTGCTTCATTGCCTTGAGTGCCCCCTGATGCAGGATCTTGCCTTCCTTGGTCACCAGCGAGTGCCGCACGATCTCGTCATCCATGTTCAGCCGCCTAGGGCCGTCCTTGAACAGGTTCTCGACGTAGTGAAGCATGTTGTGGGCGTATAGCCAGGAGGCGTCGACAGCCATCGAACCGGGAATGTTCGCAGTCCCGCAGACGAACACATCGTGCACGACGGTCTCGCGGCCGGGGAGAGTCACCGCGCAATTGCCCCCCTGGTCGATCGAGACATCCACAATGACCGAGCCCGGCCGCATGCTCCGCACCATCTCTTCAGTGATCAGCACCGGAGCCACCTCGCCCGGAATCAGCGCGCTCAGGATGATGATGTCCACCTGCGGAACAATGGTCCGTAACGCGGCTCGCTCGCGATCCAGCCACTCCGTCGGCAGGGCTTTGGCGTAGCCGCCCTCGCCCAGAGCTAGCTCCTCCGGAACCTCGAAACCAACCACCTGCGTTCCTTTCAGGCTGCCAGCCTCACGCCGGGCT
Source organism: Phycisphaerae bacterium (assembly GCA_018003015.1). Lineage (NCBI taxonomy): Bacteria > Pseudomonadati > Planctomycetota > Phycisphaerae > Phycisphaerae bacterium. The sequence goes on from JAGNEZ010000015.1 coordinate 19,193, forward strand.
TCCGGGCGGATATCGAACGCCTTGACCACCCCTCCCAGTCGCTTCGCGGCGGCGATCGCCTGCAAACCGACTACCCCGGCCCCGATCACCAGGACCTGGGCGGGCTGAATGACCCCGATCGCCGTTCCAATCATCGGGATAAACCGCGGAAAATGACCCGCCGCGATCAGCACGGAGCGATAGCCGGTCACCGTGCTCATTGAGGTAAGCGCATCCATGGTCTGAGCACGCGAAATCCGGGGAATCCCATCCATGGTGAAGGCGGTGACGTTCCGATCCCGCAACGTCTTGATCATGTCGTGATTGGGCGGCGCGGCGGGATGCAGAAACGTGATCAGGATCGTGCCGGGACGAAGCATCTCTGCCTCGTTCTTGCCGGCTGCCTTGTTGAAGTGCGGTTGCTTGACCTTCAGAACAACGTCCGCCCGGTCAAACAGCGTCTTGGCGTCCGGGACGATCTTCGCTCCGGCCGCTGCGTATTCCGAGTCCGCCCTGAATACACCTTTGCCCGCCGAAGTCTCCACCAGGACCTCAAAGCCCATCGCAGCGTACTTCTTCACCGTCTCGGGCAGTGCTGCCACGCGTTTCTCTTCTTCCAGTATTTCCTTGGGAACACCAATAATCATGACTCAACCTCACAGGATCAACTTGTCTCCGGGCTCAATCAAGCCCCACTTCATGCACTGGGTCTCACAATTCCTTTGTACTACCGCATCGTCGGCATGATACGACGGACGGCCTGGTGCAGCACTGGCGGCTGCTGCGAGTCCAGCAGCTCCTGCATTTGCTCTCCAATTTGGCTGCGCAGCCTGGTGCATCGCGGCCAACGCTTCGGCGGCCAGCACGCGGACATGATGGTAGAGCCCCTCGTCCATCATGATCCGGCAGGCCTCCTCCACCAGCACCTCGGACGGCCTATAGACTTCACCCAACACCGCAAGCGCGGCTTCACGCAACCGCCAGTTGTCCTGAAACCGCACCTGTTCAAGCTCCGCGACGCGAGCGCGCGGGCTTCGCAACTCCTCGATCAGCTCCTCCTTGGTCTTGGCTGAGTCCCGCATGACCGTCTCCCCCCAATCCTGTATCGTGCGCGACTTCCGCTCGGTCGATGCGACCCGCGACCCCGGCAACGACTACAAAAAGGCCGCCGCGAACTAGATCCCACCGATGACACAAACCAGCAGCATAACCCGACTTCCTGGCCGAGACCATTCGCTCGGCCGTAGCCACGGAGTCAAAACCGCCCTCCGCAAAAGAGCCGACTCCGGCCACGGAACCGCGGTGAGACCGACCCATCCACGGCCGCCACGTTGACCATGATCATTGTCCTATGCGCGGCACAGGGTATCGAAGGCTTCCTGTGCCACGTCAGCTCCGGGCCGCCGGAGCATCCTCCCAATCCGCGGTCTCCAGTCCAAAGGCCGACCGATCGCACTCCTGGACAACGTTCTCTCTACCCGCTACTTGAGCGTGCCGGCTTGCCTGGATCCGGACAACCCACCGGGCACGCCTGACGAGTCTGCCGTTCAGGTCCCTGGCCAGCCGAGACCGCCTCAGAGATCAGCGACCCCGAAGCCAAGGCAATCCGCGATTAACCATAATATCATATTAATCATGATATTAAGTTCATGCGACGATCGACCGCCGGGCCCCGAAAGGAAATCGTATCCAATAAGTCCTATTCTCCCTTGAAATCGTACCCCACAGGTGCTATATTTAGCCGACATCCTGAGCTGGATCAGCTTCCGGTGGTCGCCAGCTGTGGGAAAGAGGCAACGGGTCGGCCTCCGGCGGAAAGTGAGAGTGGCTTTGCCATGCTGTCCTTCACCCGGAAAACAGACTACGCGTTGATCTCCCTGGCTCACATTGCCCGCGGCCAGGGCAACTACTGCAGCGCTCGGGAGATTGCAACCCACTATGGCATGCCCATGCCCCTGCTGATGAACATCCTCAAGGTCCTCAACCAACACGGTATTACGCGCTCGATTCGCGGCCCGCGGGGCGGCTACCAGCTTGCCAAGGCGCCGAAGGATGTCACCCTCCACGATATCATTGTGGCCGTCGACGGACCCGTTGCCCTGACCCACTGTCTGGAGAAAATGGTGTACGATCACGCCCATGCTCACGACAGGAGCACGAGCCCATCGCCCGCCAACTCTTGCCGCGAGGCCTCGGCTTCGGGCGACCAGCATCTTGAGGTGGGCGGCAAGGACGATTCCCACGACAACGGTGACGGCCCCCGCCCTCCAGTCGAGGACTGCTGCCTGAAGCAGGTGTGTCCCGTCCGGGGCCAGGTCCATCGCGTCCACCACAAGCTGGTAGCGTTCCTTCAGGAGGTCACGCTGGCCGACATCGTTGAAAAGGCGGTATGGCGTGACGGCGTCGCCAATCTGGCCGGCGGTCACGAAACGGCCGCCGCGGGCTTTTCGGAGGCAACCAGCGAAGGAGTATCCAAGCATGAAGTCGCCCATCTACCTCGATAACAACGCCACGACCCCGGTCGACCCCAGAGTCCTGGAGGCCATGCTTCCCTATTTCCGAGAGAAGTTCGGCAATGCCGCGAGCCGCAACCATCCCTTTGGCTGGGAGGCCGAGGAAGCGGTCGACAAGGCTCGTGAGCAGGTCGCCTCGGTCATTGGGGCGAGCGCCAAGGAGATCGTCTGGACCAGCGGGGCCACTGAGAGCAACAACATTGCAGTCAAGGGCACGGCCCGGATGTACCGGGACAAGGGCAGGCACATCATCACCCAGACCACCGAACACAAGGCCGTGCTGGATCCCTGCAAGTACCTGGAGCAGGAAGGCTGGCAGGTCACCGTCCTGGGCGTCCCCAAGAGCGGCCGGATCCACATCGACGAGCTCAAGGCCACCATCCGCCCCGACACCGTGTTGATCTCGATCATGTTCGGCAACAACGAGATCGGCACCATCCAGCCGATTCCCGAAATCGGGGCGCTGTGCAAGGAGAAAGGTATCCTCTTCCACACTGACGCCACACAGGCGTTTGGCAAGGTGCCCATCGACGTCGAAGCCATGGGCATCGACCTGTTGAGCGCTTCCGCTCACAAGGTCTACGGGCCCAAGGGGATCGGTTGTCTCTACGTCCGACGACGCGCACCCCGAGTCCGATGTGAGCCCGTTCTGCACGGCGGCGGGCACGAACGCGGCATGCGATCTGGCACCCTCAATGTCCCCGGCATTGTCGGATTCGGCGCGGCCGCAGCTATCGCCAAGGACGAGATGGCCGCAGAGAGTGTCAGGCTTGCATCTCTGCGTGACCGTCTCTGGACCAGCCTCAGCACACAGCTCAACGAGATCTATCGCAACGGTGATCCTGTCCACTCGCTCCCGGGCACGCTCAACGTGAGTTTCTCCTACGTCGAGGGCGAGTCCCTGATGATGGGCTTCAGCAACATCGCGGTGAGCAGCGGCTCGGCGTGTACCAGCGCCTCGCTCGAACCCAGTTACGTTCTCAAGGCCCTGGGCGTCGGCGATGACCTGGCCCACAGCTCGATCCGTTTCAGCCTCGGGCGGTTCAACACCGCCGACGAAATCGAGCAGGCTGCGAGCCAGGTGGTCAGTACGGTTCGCCGCCTGCGGGAAATGAGTCCGCTGGCCGAAATGGTCGCGGAGGGCATCGACCCGCGGAGCGTGGAATGGGCTCACCATTGAGCTCCATCCCCGCCTTGACAGTTGCCTGAAGTGACCAACAATGACGGCAAGCCGGCTTGCCGAAAGGAGTAGTTGCCATGGCGTACAGCGAGAAGATCCTGGACCACTACAGTAACCCCCGGAACATCGGCTCGTTGGATCGCGGCGATGCTCGCGTGGGAACCGGCGTAGTCGGAGCCCCCGAGTGCGGCGACGTCATGAAGCTGCAGATCAAGATCGACGAAAACCATCGCATCGTGGACGCCAAGTTCAAGACCTTCGGGTGCGGAAGTGCCATCGCCAGCAGTTCGCTGGCCACCGAATGGGTCAAGGGAAAGACTCTCGATGAGGCTCTGCAGATCAAGAACACCGACATCGTCCGCGAGCTGGCCCTCCCGCCGGTGAAGATCCACTGCAGCGTCTTGGCCGAAGACGCCATCCGGGCCGCGATCGCCGACGTGCAGCGAAAAAACGGTATGGTCGCCGGAAGCCAGCCGGCCCAGACGTCCACCGGTCAGCAACCGGCGGGGGCGAAGTAATCGTTTTCGAGTGACGGACACGACACCCTAACAGGAGACCCAGCAGTCATGGCCTTAGAGCTCACCGAACGAGCGGCGCGGGAAATCAAGACCATCCTCGAGCAGCAGAACCTGCCCGCTGACAAGACCTACCTTCGCCTCGGCGTCAAGGGCGGCGGATGCAGCGGTTTCAGCTACTCCCTTGACCTGACCGAAGTGAAGGGCGATCTCGACGAGGAGTTCGAGGTTAACGGCATCAAATGCGTCGTCGACCCCAAGAGCTACCTCTATCTGAACGGCGTGACTCTCGATTTCCGTGATGAATTGACCGGCCGCGGGTTCGTCTTCAACAACCCCAATGCCACTCACACCTGCGGATGCGGCAGCAGCTTCTCGGCGTGACCGGCGCTCGGCAACGGTGGCGCGACCCTCGGCCCGTGAGCGCCTTCCGTACCCGCGGCGAATTGCGACAGGTCGCCGGAGGACCACCAACACCTGGAGAACGTCCATTATGAGCGAACCAGCCTCGACACCACCTCTCCGCTGCACGGAATGCGAGAATCCCATGGATTCTCCCATCGCCTGCTCGACCTGCGGAGCACTGAGCCAGCTGCCGGCCGACAGCTTCGATTCCTTCGAGCTGTTCAGCATCAACCGGGAATACGACATCGACCCCAAGGTGCTGCACCACAAGTACCTTTGCCTCAGCCGGGTCATTCACCCCGACCTGGCTTCGGGCGAAGCCGGCCATCAGCGCAGTCAGTCCCTCAACCTCAGCGCCGAGCTCAACCGGGCCTACGACACGCTCCGCGACCCGGTGGCCAGGGCGGAGTACCTGCTCTCGCTGGCCGGCGGTCCGAGGTCTTTTGAGAACAAGACCGTTCCCCAGGAGTTGCTCGTCCAGGTGCTGGAGTTTCGCGAGGAGATTGAGGACGCCAGGGCGTCAGACGATACGGCCACTCTGCAGGCCATCCAGCAGCAGCTGCTCGGTCGCAGGGAAGCCACCCTCGCGCGCATCGCGGAACTCGCCCGCGGGCTCGAAACCGGCGACCCGCAGAACCGGATCCGCCTCCGCGAGCAGTTGAACACCGTGAAGTACTGGAACAATATCCTGGAACAGATCCCGCCCACGGGCGTGGCCGGGCGGCGGGGGTAAGCCATGGGCGACACCACGGACATCGTGATCGGCATCGATCTGGGCACGACCCATTCGCTGGTAGCCGTCTGCGACGAGTCCGGCCCGCGGGTGCTCCGCGACGCCACCGGCGAGAGCCGCGTGCCGTCATGCCTAACCTTCGGCCAGAATGGCAAGGTCACTGTCGGCTGGGAGGCCAGGAACCACGCCATCGAGAATCCTACCTCCACCGTCTTCTCGATCAAGCGGCTCATGGGCCGCGGCTTCGACGAACTTGAACATGACGGCGAACTGGCTCAGCTGCCCTACGCGGTCGTCAAGCGAGCGTCCTCCGAGACTGGGCGCGACATCCCCGCGGTTCGGATCGACGACCGCCTGCTCACCCCCCCGGAGATCAGTGCCGTGATTCTGCGCGATCTCAAGCGTCGCGCCGAGACCCAGTTGGGCCGGACCGTCCGCAAAGCGGTCATCACCGTGCCCGCCTACTTCGATGACGGGCAGCGCCAGGCCACGCGCGACGCCGGGCGCATCGCCGGCCTTGAGGTCCTGCGAATCGTCAACGAACCCACCGCGGCCGCACTCGCATACGGCCTCGGCGCCCGGGGGCAGATCGACGGCCAGGAAACCGAGACCCGGCCGCTCCTCAAGCTGTCCGGGCAGTGTTCGACCTCCGATTGCGGATGCCCCCATTCCGCCCATCACGACGCGGACAACGAGGAGTCAACCATCGCAGTGTACGATCTTGGCGGCGGGACGTTCGATATCTCCATTCTCCGACTGGTCGAAGGTGTCTTCGAGGTGCTCAGCACCCACGGCAACACCCGGCTTGGCGGCGACGACTTTGACCGGCAGATCATCCATCTCGTCGAACGCGAGGTCAAGCAGCAGTTCGGCCTGGATATTCACTCACCGGCAACCCGCCAGGCACTCCGCGGTCTCGCCGAGAACGTCAAGATCCGCCTCAGCAATGAGCCCTCCGCGTCCTTCGAGATCGACCTCGGATCGAACCGCGTCTACAAGAGAACAATCACCCGCGGCGAGCTCGAGGTCATGCTCGCCCCCTGGATCGAGCGGACCATCGAATCCTGCCGTCATGCTCTGGCTGACGCCAGGGTCGAGCCTTCCCAGATCAGCCAGGTTGTCCTCGTTGGCGGCAGCACCCGCATCCCGCTGGTGCGGAGCCGGGTCGAGGAGGTCTTCGGACGTAAACCCTACACCGCCCTCAATCCCGACGAAGTGGTCGCCCTGGGGGCCGCGGTCCAGGCCGGTATCCTCGCCGGCACGCGCCGCGACGCCCTGCTGCTCGATGTCGTGCCGCTGTCGCTCGGCATCGAGACGCTCGGCGGAGCCATGGGCAAGCTCATTCTCCGCAACACGCGTATTCCTTGCCAAGCCACCGAGCGGTTCAGCACCTTCGCGGACGGCCAAACCAACGTCAAGATCAACGTCCTTCAGGGCGAGCGCGAGCTGGCTCGCGACTGCCGCTCCCTCGGGATGTTCGAACTCCGCGGCGTGCCCCCGATGCCCGCGGGGATTCCCAAGATCCTGGTCACCTTCCTCATCGATGAGAACGGCATCCTCAACGTCTCCGCCCGAGAGGAACGCAGCGGCCAGGAGGCCGGCATCCAGATCGTTCCCACCCACGGGCTGACCCCGGACGAGGTCAAGCGCATGGAGCTGGAATCCTACGCCCACGCTCGTGAGGACATGACCGCCCACCGGTTGATCGATCTGCGCAACCAGATCACCTTCGACACCGACAAGACCGAACAGATGCTCGCTCACGTGGGTGATCGCCTCGGACCCGGCGAGCGAGCCGCGATCGAACAGGCCATCCGCGATCTCCGCGGCAAGGCCGAGACCCTCACCGACGCCGACGCCCTGCACAACGCCCTCATCGCGTTCGATCGCAACACCGTCCGGCTCGCGGAACTCGCCATCACCGCGACCCTGCAGGAGACCCTCAACAAGGAGATGCAATGACATGGGCGGCCAGAATCCTCACACCGCCGAAGCCGACGTCCGGCTGCCGACACGCAAGTATCGGGTGACCTTCCTCCCGATGAACAAGACCGTCGAGGTGGATTGCCGGGCCCTGCCGTACGGTGATCACGGCCGGCCGGGCAGCATCCTGGACATCGCCATGGAACATGGCATCGATCTGGACCACGCTTGCGGCGGGGTTTGCGCCTGCTCCACCTGTCATGTTATCGTCCGCCAGGGCCTCGACCGCTGCGGCGAGACCACCGATGAAGAGGAAGACCAGCTCGACGAGGCCTACGGGCTCACTCCCCACTCGCGCCTCGGCTGCCAATGCGTCCCCAACGGAAGCGGCGATGTCGTCGTCGAAATCCCAGACTGGAATCGCAACCTCTCCCGGGAAGGCGTGCCGCAAAACCCAGGGCGATGAAGAATGACTCGTGAGGCCCAGGGCCGAGTCGTGGTGCCGGATCGATCGTGCGGTGGACAGGGAGAGAAGACGGCGGCTGAATGCCACCCGCCGAATGCGGACCGCTACGCTGGAGCCCCGTATGTCACTCAAATGGACTGATACCGAAGACATCGCCATCCTGCTGCACGAGAAGTGGCCGGACGTCGATCCACTCACGGTCCGGTTTACCGAACTGCGCCAGTGGGTTTGTGAACTCGAAGGATTCGCGGACGACGTCAAACTGTCGAACGAGGCCAGGCTCGAAGCGATTCAGATGGCGTGGCTGGAGGAGTCCAACGCCGCCCGGGAGTGAGGGCGGCGGCGGGCCATGCGAGCGTTTACCCGGGGCCTCGGGCCGTCTTCTCACTTCTCCCCGACAAACGGGCCCGGGACGACGGTCTTCAACTGCTGCAACTTCGGATCGATGCGAAACCGGTACTCCGCTTCAATCTCCTCCCGGGTGTGCGGGCGTGACCGGAAGACGGCCACAGCCCGAGCGAGGGCCTGGGCTAGTTCCCGCAGAATGGGAATCGCCTCTACCATGGTCTTACCCGGCACGTAGACCCAGCGATGATCCACTCTTCTGAACGACAGGGACACCGCCGGCGTTGATCCGATCATCGCCGTGACCGTGCCTGTCGCTCCACTCTCCGTGACGTCGGTAACCGACAGCTCTCCGGAGAACAGCTCCATGGCTCCGAGCAGGTTCAGTCGGCGCAAGGGATTCCAGTCAAAGACCGGGCAACTGGCCTGGCCGGCCTCCAGGGCCGCGGCGTTCGCCGCCCGGAGTTCCTCGATCACGATCAGCAGATCGATGACCGTCTCACGCGATTCGGGCTCGATGTAAGGGCGGAGACGGGCGTACGAACCCTGGCGATGCCACCGGCGAAGCAGATCGAATGTCTCGCGGAGACTGACCGGCGCCGGATCCGTCGGCGGTTTGACCCAGCGTGAGACGACCGGCAACCGTTCCGGCCCTACGACAATCGAGATGGCCAGGACCGTGCCCAGGAGGATAATCGCCACGGGCAGGACCATGCGAAGCGGGCGCAGCACGATCGCGTCCTTTCGCTACCGAGGAACCGAAGGCGTCATTGCCGGTTTTGCCGGTGTGCCGGGTACCCGGAAGTCCTTTTTGCCGGACTGGAGCACCATTCCGTCACGACGCTCGAAGGTCACGATGATGCGGATTTCCGTGCCCGCCAGGTTGGTCCCCTCGTCGAACTTCAACGGAAGACCATACCCCCATCCCTGGGCCGTGCGCTTCGTCGATCGGAACGGTATCGCCTGCTCCACATCGAAGGACCATTCCTTCACCAGTCTCGGCGGCTTGGGATTCGTGGTGCTGTTGTCCAGCACGAAGACCCGCGGCCGGATGACCCCGTCGCCGAACACCCCCAGGCCGTTGGGACCTCCACCCAGGTACAACCGGCTGACCACGATCCCCACGACCCGCGAGCGGCTTTCATCCCACATCCAGGGATTGAACGGGTCATAGTATGCCGCCACCCGGACGATGGTCGGGTCCACAGGTAGCCGTTCGGTCTCCGACGCCGTCGCTTTGACCGGCCCGCGCGTTTCCTTCGCCGACTCCTCCCGCAATTTCAGATCGGTGCAGCCCCCGATCAAGAGCCATCCGACCGGCACGAGACTCCATCGCCATGTCCAAGCCGTGTTTCTCACAGCAACTCCCTTCGTCATTTCACCCGGACGGTGAGCGTCGGACGCTCGGGCTTCGTCTGGATCGCCGACACCGGCGGGCCGTACTGATCGACTTCCGGACCGAGCTGATCCACCGGCTCGTCGGAGCGCTTCTTCTGCTCGCCGGTCGGGCGCAGGACATCCACCGGACCGAACTGATCGGCATCGGGCTTGACCTGCAAACCCTGCATCAGCGGGCTGCGGCGAATGTTGTCGTTCAGTCCGGTCTGATCGCGCATCTCCAATGACAAGGTCCGGGCCTCTTCCGGGGTACGAATCACATGCGGCGTGAGCATGATGATCAGTTCCGTTCTGCTCGTCTTGCGGGTCGAAGCCCGGAACAGGTTGCCAATGCCCGGTATGTCACCGACCAGCGGTACCTTGCTTTCGCTCTTGGTCTCGTTGCTGGTGATCAGGCCGCCGATGATGACCGTCTCTCCATCCTTCACCGTCACGGTCGTCTTCGCCGACCGCTCGTCGAACGTCGGCAGCGACACGCCCGTCGAGATCGTCACCGGGGATTGCCCGATCTGCGAAACCTCGGGGCTCACCTCCAGGTTGACGTACCCATCCGCGTTGACGATCGGCGTCACCTTCAGGATGACACCCACCTTCTCGTAGGTCACGCTCGGCGTGACGACACCGGAGGACGACACCACCACGTCCTGGACCGTGGGAACGCGCTGGCCAATGGTGATCTCCGCGTCCTGATTGTCCTGCACCATGATCGATGGGCGGCTGAGCACCTCAAGCTGGCCTTCCGCCTGCAGGGCATGAAACAGGAAGTCAAAATCTTCGCCCGTCACCGTGAAGGAAATGCCCGTCCCGCCGCTCTGCCCCAACGCCCCCACGCTTGTCCCGAGGATCTTGTCGAAGCCTTCCCCCTGGATGACCCCGTTGGGACCGGCGTACTTATTCTCGCTGAAGACCAGGTCCTGCAACGCGAACTCCATGCCTAGCTCGAAATTGTCGTTGATCGTGACCTCGGCCATCAACACCTGGATCATCACCTGAGCCGGGGCCCGATCCAGCTCATTGACCATGGCGACCACCTGTGATTCCATGCGCGGGTTGTAGCTCACCACCAGCGTGTTCGAGCCCTTGCCGCCTTCCTGGATGGTCACCTGGCGCATGAGCTGCCGGGACGCGGCCTCCCCCTTCTGGGCGGCCTCCATCGCTTGCTTCTCCTCGTCGAAGAACGCCTTCATCGCCGCGGCCACATCCTCCGACGTCCGGTTGCGGAGCTGGATCACCCGCTGCACCCGCTCCTCGACCTCCTGGTAATCGAGCTTGTAGACCAGGTTCTCCACAATCCGCAAGTAGGCTGGACTGCCCGCGGCGATCAGCGAATTCGTCCGCTCATCGACCGAGAACGTCAACTCCACGGCGGCGCCGGCCCCGCCTTCCGCAACAGTCCCCCCTGAGACCAGCAGAGGCGTCGAACCATCCGACGAACCGCTCTTGCTCTTGAACAGGTCTTCCAGCAGGTTCTGGATTTCCTTTGCGTCCGAGTTGCGCAGCGGGAACACCATCAGATCCGCAGTCTGAGGCTCGACGCTGTCCAGCATCTCTACCAGGGTCCGCAGCATCTCGATATGCTCTTCGGGGGCCAGAACCATCAACGAGTTCGTGTTCTTGTCCGGGGTGATGGTCACATCCTGGTACACCAGGCTGCGCATCCGCTCCTCGCCAGTCTTCGGGTCAATGCCGAGGAACTTGATGATCATCTGCTTGGCGTCGTCGCTCTGCTTGCCGGTGCTCGAACCCGCCTTCTGGAAGAAATCGTCGAGCTGTTTGGAGAGGTCCTCCGCCTTCGCGTTCCTCAGCCGGAAGACCCGCAGGCCCATCTCCGTCTTGACCCGGGTGTTGTCCAGCTTGCCGATGATCGTCCGCACATTCTCCATCAACGCCGGATTCGCCCACACGATCAGGGCGTTGGTCCGCTCCTCCGGCGTCACGGCAAATCCGCCCTTGTTCTTGCCCTGCTGCTGCTCGATCAGCTTGGTCAGCGTCTCGCTGATCGTCTTTGCCTTCGCGTCGGCCAGGGGGAAGATCTCCATCTGCTCAGCGATCGTCGACTTGCGGTCCAGCAGCGAGATCAGGTGCTGGGCCATCTGATGATCGTCCATCGAGGCAGTGATCACCAGGCTGTTCGACTGGTCGTCGGCGATGATGTTGATCGGCGTCCGCTTGCTCGACTCGCCCTGGGCCGAGCGCTTCTGGAACATCTCGGTCATCACCGGCTCGAGCTTGCTGGCCGCGGCTTCCTTCAGGGTGTAGACCTTGAAGGTGTACGCCGCGTCCGTGGTCTCCACGTCCAGCTTGGGCACCAACTCCTCCGCCCGCTTGATCGCGAAGCGGGCCCCGGTCACGATCAGGGCCTTGCTCCGCGTATCCGGGATGATCGTGACCTCGAGCTGGTCTTTCTGATCCGAGCCCATGCCTGCCTGCATGCCCTTGAACATCTGCTGCAGCGTATCAGCCAGGCTCACCACGTCGGCGTATTTGACCTTGAAGAACTTCGCGTCCGCGGGCATGTTGGCGATGTCTTCCCGGTCGATCTCCTTCAGCAGGCTTTCGACGATCGCGAGGTTCTGCGGGCTGGCACTCACAACCAGCGAACTGCTCCGCACGTCGGGCACGACCGTCACCTTGGTCGCCGACTCGGGCAGGTCCTTCTTGTCGCCCGAACCGATGTACAGCCCCTTGTCGAACAAATCGGTGACCAGCTTGGCCGCTTTGCTGATGTCCGCGTTGCGGACGGGGAAGGTCCGGAACACACCGTCCGCCGAGGGGGGTACGTCGAGCTGGGCGACCAGCTTCTTCACTTCCTCGAAGGTGCTCTTCGACGACGCCACCAGCATCGTCCGGCTCAGGGCATCCTCGATCACCGTGATCCGGTCCGACGGCTGCTCCTCCTGGCCCTTGGCCAGGCTCTGCTTCAGACGCTCGGTGAACAGCTTGCGAACGATTTCCGCCACCTTGGTGACATCGTTGTTCACCAGGGTGATCGACCGAATATCCGCCATCGGCGAGACCTTCTGGGCCTCCAGCTTCTGAACCAGATCCTGGATCGCCGCAAAATCGTCCGGTGTACTGGCCACCACCAGCGCGTTGCTCCGCGTATCGCTCACGATGACCGGCTTGTCCTCCTTCAAGCCGCCCTGCCGCCGCGCTTCCGCCCGGCCGTCCCAGATCTCCTTGATCTTCTCGGCCATGTCCGTGGCCGCCAGATTGTCCAGGGTGATGATCTGGATGGCACCCAGCCAGGTGTCCTTGATCTCGTCCAGATCCCTGACCAGCTTGGACAGCTCCTCGAACTTGTCTTCCTTGGCAACGATGATCAGGCTGTTGGTCCGGGTGTCCGGAATGATCAGGCTGCGCTCGCGCTCGGCCGCCGTGGGGCTCAAGGTCTTCTCCGCCACCTTCTGCTGCTGGTCGATCAGCTTCTGCACACCTTCCGCGACAATCTTGACGTCCGCGTGGGCCAGGGTTACCAGCTTGGGCGTGTATTGCCCTACCGTCTGTTCAATGTCAACCGACTTGACGATCTGCTGAACAAGCAGGATCTGCTCCGGCCGACCGGACACCACCAGGGTGTTGGTCCGCTTGTCCGCCGAAAAACCGATGTTGTAGGCCAGCGACTGCCCGATCACGTCGGGCGGCATACGTCCGGCCACGGTCTTGCCCGGCTGTTCCGGCAGGCGTTTGCCTTCCTCGAAAATGGCCTTCAACGAAGCCATTAGGGCGTCGGCGTCGGCGTGCTCCAGCGGGATCACCTTGACCACCATCGCATCCGCGATCGGCGCCGCGTCCAACAGATGGATGATCTCGCCCATCGGTCCCAGGTTCTTCTCCGTGGTCGCCACGATGATCGAGTTCGTCCCGACCTCGCCGAAGATCTTGATCGGCTTGTCCAGATCCAAATCGCTCAACTGCTTGTCACTCCCGTCCGGACCCTTGCGAACCACCTGCAGCCGGCGGATCTGCTCCTTGATCGCCTTCGCGTCGTCGCTGTCGCGCTCCAGCATCTTGGTCAAGGCGTCGGCCAGATCCTTGGCGACAGCCTTCTCCAACGGGTAGATCCCCACCTTGACCACTGCCCCGCTCTCCGCGGTCGGCTCGACGTCCATCAGGCTGATCAGGTGCTTGATCTGCTCAAGATCGTCCGCGGGTGCCGAGATGAGCAGCATGTTTGTGCGGGCATCCGCCAGAATGGTAAACAGGTCCGCGCTCTGCTTCTTACGCTGAGCCAGACTCTTCAAGATGTCCTTCAGCTTCTGCTCGGCCTCGCCCGCCTTGATGTATTTCAACTGGACCGGCTCGAACTTGACCGTCCCACTCAACGACGGCTGATCGATCCCTTCCACAATCGTCGTGATCAACTCCATGTTCGCCTCGGTCGCAGCGATCATCAGCAGGTTAGCACGCGGCTCAGGAATGATCGCCAGCCGGTCCTCGGGACGAAGCTGTCCGCTGGTCGGTTTCTTGACGTTGTTCCACAACTGCTCGATCTTCGTGGCCAGCTCGGCGGCGTCGCCCGACTTCAACTTGAAGATCTTGAACTCCGGCTTAAACAGCGGCTGCTGATCCATCAGGTTGATGAACGCCTCCAGAATCGCCAGGTCGTTCTCTTCGCCGGTCATCACCAGGGTTCCGTCGGAGGTCACCTCGATCTCCACCGGATTGCCGGAGAGCTTCCCGATGCTCGACACCATCGCGGCTGGAGTCTGGATGCCCGGCGGGCTCTGGAGCTTGGTCTCGGCCACCTTCTGCAGCCTGGCCAAGTCCGCCACGGAAGGTTGCGTGCTCGGCAAGCCAGCCTTGGCCGCGGTCGCCGGTTGGGTGGACGGCGGAAGCAGGGCAGTCACCGAAGTGGGGAACGGCGACGATTTGAGGCCGGGGCGATCCGCCGCCGGCCGGGTGGTCGAGGCCAAGGCCGAGGTGATCCTGGGACGAGCGGGAATCGGTCGCGGGGCCGCCGGCCCGGGGCCCTCAGCGGCCGGCCTGTCGCTATTGGCGGCCAGCGCCGCGTCCGGGCGCTCGCTGGGCACCACGGGTGCCAGCACCACGTCCGCCGGCTGCTCGGCCGGACGCGTGGTTTGCCCGAGCAAGGCCTGTCCCAGAGCCAATGTCAGAACCATCCATGCTGATCGCATCACCGTATCCTCCACTGCCAGGCGCGAACACCACTCAACGCGCCGGCTCTGCTGCAACTCACTTCCCCGCCCCGCCAGCCGACCTTTCGCCGACCACTCCCCCTTTCCAGGGGGACACAGCGGACCTGCTCTCCCTCGCGGCAGAAGCCCTACCGCCCATAGCCGGTCTTCTGCCCGCCGCTCCGCTGCTGCTCGATCAGCTGATCCAGTACCTTCTTCATATCCTGGGGAGCGATGTTGACCGGCCGCACCACGCGGGCGCTCATGCCGCTCGTCGGCTTCATCTCCTGCAGCTTGTCCACCAGCTGCTTCACCGTCGGGAACAGGCTGGGCGTACCGGCCACCATCAGCGCCGGCACGCGCTCGTCGACGCCGATGGCAATCTGGCCCGGCTTGTAGCCCGGCTGCTGTCGCTGCTTGGCCTGCTCGCCGGTGTTCACCGTCTTCTCGATTTCGGAGGCCAGCTGCCGAGCGTTCATCCCGCGCGGCAGTTGCACGACCTCCATGCCGCTCATCTCGGTCTTGGTGTCGAGTTTCTCGGCCATCTCTTCGATCATCTTGTAATCAACGGTGCGAGCCCTGACAACGAGCGAGTTGGTCCCGTCGTCGGCCATGATCAGCGGAATGGTATCCGTACCGCTCGTTCGGGTGCGGTTTTTCTCCGCCGGCTCGGTGAACATGCGGCTCAGGGTGGTCGCCAGCTGGGCGGCCGAGCCGTTCTTGATCGGGATGATCTTCGGCGCCGTTCCCGCACCGGGCATCTCCTTGTCCATGTTCTGAACGACCTTCTGAATGCGATCGATGGACGACGCCGAGCCGCTCACCACCAGGGCGTTCATCAGGGGTGACGCCTGGATACGAACACCGCCGACCAGATCCTCGCTCCCGCGGCCAGCGGTCGTGCCCGGCTTCCGCAGGTACTCGGACATGATCTTCTGAGTCTCCGCCGCGTCGATGAACTCCAGGACAATGACCCGCAGCTCCTCGACATTGGCCTCGTCCACCGGTTTGTCCAGTTCGGCCACCAGTTCCTTGATCGCGGCCATATCCTGCTTGTTGGCCGAGACCACGATCGAGTTGCTGTTGGTGTCCGCCCCGAAGGCCGGTGGCTGCTGGCCCGCCCGGCCCTTGGTCCGGTAGGTCGCCTGCAGCACCGGGTACAGGTCCGCCGCCCGGGCGTTCTTCAACCGGAGGATTTCCTGCTGGGGAACACCGGTTCCGGACACATCCATCTCCTTGATCAGGGCGGCGATCTTCTCGTGGTTCTCCGCCGAGGCCGTGACCACCAGCGTGCTGGTCGCCGGCTCGACCGAGGTCACCACCTGATCGCGCTGGCCGAGCGTCTTGTTGGCCTCGAATCGGGCG
Organism: Phycisphaerae bacterium; assembly: GCA_018003015.1. Classification (NCBI taxonomy): domain Bacteria; kingdom Pseudomonadati; phylum Planctomycetota; class Phycisphaerae; species Phycisphaerae bacterium. The sequence goes on from JAGNEZ010000015.1 coordinate 35,153, forward strand.
TCGATCACCTTCTGCATGGCGGTCAGGTCGACATACTGGATCGGATAGGTTTTGATCGACCGTTGAGTCTCGCCTACCTGGGGAATGTCCAGCTGGGCGATCAGGGCCTTGATCTCCTTCATGGATTCGTCGTTGTTGGCGGTCACGAGCAAAGCGCCGGAGGCATCGTTCGACGACACGGTCACCGGATAGGTGCCCGTTCGCCTGTCGACCTTCATGCTCGCCCTGATCATCTTGTCCAGGGTCTTGGCCAGCTCCGAAGGAAGCACGTTCTTGATCATCACCGTTTCCGGAGCGGTCAGCCGGGACCCCTTGATCTCCGCCGTGTCCAGTTCCGCCACGATCTTGGAGACCCGCTCGTGGTTCTCTGAGGAGGCAGTGACCAGGAGGGCGTTGTTGGTGGCGTCCGCCGTGAAGGTCACCTGATCCTGGATCGGCCGGTTGGCGTTGTTCGAGAACCGGGCGGTGATCGCCGTGACCACCGATTGCAGTTCCGCATACTGCAAAGGGTACGGTTTGACGGTGCGGTCCTTGTCCATCGGCGGCTCGATATCGAGCTGGGCGATCAGGGCCTCCGCCTCTTTCATGTCCATTTCGTTGGCCGTGATCACCAGCGTATTGGAGGCGTCATTGGCGGCTGCCGTGATCGGGTACAGACCGGTCTTCTGATCACGCTTCTTGCTCCGCTGGATCATCGCGTTCATCGTCGTCGCGACGTCCGAGGCCTTGGCGTGCTTGAGAACGACGGTCTTGGGGATCACCACACGATCCAGATTGCTGATGTCCAGTTCCTTGATGATCGCCGCGACTTTCTCGTGGTTCTGGGGCGACGCCGTGACCAGGAGAGCCATATTGACGTAATCCGGGGTCAGACTCACCTGATCGTGGATCGGGCGCTTGGCGTTGTCCTGGTACCGCGCCGTGATCGCGGTCGTTGTCGACTGGAGGTCGGCGTAGCGCAATGGATAGGACTTCACCACCCGCTCGATCGCCGCGGCCGGCTGGCTGTCGAGATTGCTCACCATGGCCCGGATCTCGTCCATATCCTTGGCGCTGTTGGCGGTCAGCAATAAGGTGTTCGACTGATCGTCGGCCGTGACCGACACCGGATACGTGCCTGTCACCCGGTCCCGTCGCATCGTCCGGCTGATCATCTCGGTCAGCGTTCGGGCCAGATCAGAAGCCTTGGCGTTGGCCAGGTGAATTGTCACCGGGGCGGTGATCTTGTTGGCATCCGGATTGTCAATCTGGCTGAGCAGCTTGGTGATTTGCTCCATCTCGTCGGCCGGGGCCTTCACCACGATCGCCTGCGTGCCGTATTCCGCCGCGATGGTCACCTGTTCGTTGGCCGGCACCCGGCTCCCCGTCTTGGCGAAAACCTGGGTCAGCGCCTGCACGGTGTAGCCGAGGTCGGCGAACTTGACCGGAATCACCCTGGTCTGCTGGCCTCTCGGCGTCGCACCTTCCACGTCCAGGCTAACCAGCAAGTCGTCGATCGCCTTCTTGTTGTTCGCACTGCACGTCACCAGCAGCCGCTTGGTGGACGGCTCGGGGGTGATCGAGACCGTCATCTCCGCCGGTGCGATAGTAGCCCCGGACTTCGTCAGGGCCGTAAACCGCTTCTGGAACATCTTGTCCAGAGTCTCCGCCACCTCATCCGCGTTGGCGAACTTCAGCGGGATCTGGTAGTCATTGACCGTGATCGCAGCCGGCGGCTGCGGAATCGCTCCCTCCAACGGGTCGATGATCTTGTTCTTGATCTCGTCGATCTGAGCTCTGGTGCCGGTCACGTAGACGACGTTGGCGCTGGCCTCCGCAGCGGCCTTGGGTGGCAGCATGCCGTGAACAAACTGCTTCCCGGAGTGCAAGGCATTGATCGTCGCCGCCACCGAGGTGGCCTGGCCCCTGACCAGGGTGAACATCTGGGTCGTCACCGTGGTCACATCCGGCGGAGGCGCGTCCAGGTCGGCCAGCACCTTGGTCACGGCCAGGAAGGTCGCGGGCGTGCCCGCCACGATCAGCGAGTTGGTCCGCTCGTCGGCGGTCACGGCATACACATCGGAGGCAATCGCCCCACCGCCCGAGCGAGTGACCTGAATCATCATCTCCTTGAACCGCGACAGAACCTCCTGAGCGGTTGCATGCTTCAGCTTGAAGACCTGGATGTCGCTCGTCGTGGTCTTGTCCATGGTCTCGGCCAGGCCCTTGATTTCGTCGAAGACCGCGGCCGGGGCACTGACAAACAGCATCTTGCTGCTGTCCTCACCCACGATCGTGACCCTCTGCTTGCCGCCCTTGCCGCGAGCCCCGCCCGTGCCGGTCCTGCTGCCCAGGAAGATCTCCTTGAGCTTGTCCGCCACGGTCGAGGCATTGGCCACTTTGAGCTGGATCTGGTGCGGCTTGACGTCCTGCCCCACCTCGTCATCCAGCTGCTTGATCTGCTCCGCGATCAGTTTCTGCTGAGCGTCCGGTGCCCACACCACGATGCTGTTGGTCTCCGAGTTCGGCGTGATCCGAATCGCCAGCGAACCCGTCGCCTTGGGATCATCCACATGAACCGCGCGCAGCGTCTCCGCGGTCGTCGTCGCGTCGGCGTGCTCCAGAGTGTAGATCTGGGCCTGACCCTTGTCCGGGGCGACGTCCAGCTTGGTGATAATCGGCTCCACCTTCTCCATGTCTGGCAGGAGAGCCCGAACGACCAGGGTGTTGGTCCGCGCGTCGGCGGCCACGGTGACCGCGCCCATCCGCGAAGGGCGAATGACTTCCCCTCCGCCGGCCCCCATACGACCGCCGCCACCTCCACCGCCGCTGTCGGTCCGGAAGATCCGCTGCAGTTCCGTCGCCACCTTCTCCGCGTCACCATACTTCAGTGGGAAGGTCTTGATCTGCGACGGGATGTCCTGAGCCTCGAGGTTGTCGATCAGCTTCTCCACCAGCTTCATGCCGTCCTGCGGAGCGGAAACGATGATGCTGTTGGTCGTCCCGTCCGAGGTGATCGTGATTTCCTTGGCCGGATTCAGCTTCAGCTTGCCCTTGACGTCCCCCTCGGCGCCGGGCGTGGCCGCGTCGCCACCCAGCATGCCGGAGGCCTGCATCTCGAGCATCTCCTGCTCGAGCTGTTCGATCAACGCATCGGCGTTGCCCATCATGCCCGGCATCCCGGGGCGCATCATGCTGGGCCGCGTGCGCAGGGTTCTCGTCCGGGTATCCTCGATCTTGAGAATCGCCTTGATCGCCTGCTCGACTTCATAGGCATTCAACTTCTTGAGCTGGAAGATCTTGATGTCCACCGGCGGCTTGTCGCTCGGCCGGTCGATCTTGAGCAGCAGTTCGGCCACCGGCTGGAAATCCTCCTTGGCCGCGCGGACAATCAGGGTCTGATCGCGCGGGTTGGGGAAAATGCGAATCCGTTGTCCGCCGGGCGCGGCCTGAGCCTGCTCGGCCTCCTTGCGGGCCTGCTCTTCGTCGCGCCGGCGCTTGCCGCCGCCTTCTTCGTCCTCTTCTTCCTTCTTGTCCTTGGCCCCGCCAGCTTGCGGCTTTCTGGCATCCGGCTGCGCGGCCTTCTTGGGCTGCGCCGGCTGCTTGTCGTTGAACATCTGCTCCAGGATCGTGGCCGCGATGCTCACGTCCAGATACCTGAGCCGGAACACGCGTACATCGCTTGGAGCCTCCTGCAGCTCCTCGAAGTTCTCGATGATCCTGTCCAGCGTATCCTGGAGCTCCTGGACTGCGGATGGATCGCCCAAGAAGTAGATCAAACCCGACTCCTCGTCGTACTTGACCTGCACATTCCCAGTCTGGTAGGCCTCCGCGGCCGCCCGTCCGATCTCGATCTTGGTGCGCTCCTCCGCGGACATCTCCGACTCCGCGGGGGCGTTGGCGGCGGGATCCGGAGCGGGCGACGGCGATCGCGCTTCGACACCCTGCGAGCCACGAGGTGTCTTCCCGTGGTCTTCAGCGGCGGGTGCCGCGGGAGCGGGTGTAACCGGCGTCGGTGCCGGTACCGGGGGCGGAGGTGCAGTCACAGGTTGTGGGACGGACGCTGCAGGCTGCGGAGCAGGAGCGGCGGTCACGGGCGCGGGCGCCACCGGGGCCGGAGCAGCTGCCGCCGGCTGAGTCGCCGGAGATGCCGCCACCGGCTGAGAGCCGGGGGCGGCCGGTTGTGGGGCCGGGGCGGTTGCCGCCGGCTTCGGTGCCGGTGCAGGCGCCGCCGCAGGCCGAGTCGCTGGAGCGGGAGTAGCCGCGGGTTGCGAACTTGCGGCCGTGGTCGGTTGGGCCGCTGGCTCAGCCACGGTGATCTTCACCGCCCCCGCCCAAGCGAATCGGGCAATGGCATCCGTCAGGGGGCGCAGTTCGGAGCTCGGGGCAACCACAGGTGCGTTGTTCAGCGACGTCGTTCTGACGCCCGGTACGCCCACCGGCGCCGCGGGCTGAGTCGTCGAACGATAGTCGGGTTCCACAATCGGATCGGTGTAGTTGATCTCGTTCAGCATGTCGAGCGGGTTCTTCCGTCCGGCCGCCTTCGGAATCGCCGACACCTTGAACTTGTTCTGCATCTCTGCCGGGGCCGCCTGCTGCATCATCTCCACCATGCGGGCCACGTTGGTCCCTTTGGGAACCTGCTTGACCGACATGGTGACCGGGGCTCGGATATTCTGCTTCTGCAGCCGGACCAGCCACTCCTCAACCAGCGTGAAGTGTTGCGGCTTGCCTTCCACGATCACCTGGTTGGCGATCGGGAAGCTCTTCACGTATGGCGAATCCGAATAGCCGATCAGATCGATGAGCACGCGATCGAGATACTTGGCGATGGTCTCCGCCGAACCCTCGACATCGTATACCTTGGTGATGTTGCCCTTGCGGCTGGTCACCACGGCACCCATGCGGCTGGTGTGGGTATCCTCGGCCGGCTTGGCCAGATCCTCCTTCATCTTGATGATCTCTTCGATCAGCGGGAACTTGTCCTGCGGTGCCGAGACGATGATTCGCTTACTGGCGTACTCCGTCTGAATGACCACCGGCGTCGAGCCGCGCGATCTCCGTCTGCTCCCCGACCCTCCGTAGCCGACCGAGGAGTAGTCGTAATCACTGCTGCTGTAGCCGCTGCCGCCCGCCTCGCTGGCCCCGGCGATGTCCTCGAGAGCGCTGACCACTTCGTACAGGTCCGCATACTGGAGGGCGAAGACGCGCAGAACCGGCCCTTCGGGCTTGGCCTGGGCATCAAGGCTCAGCACCAACCGCTCCCCCTCGGCCACCTTGTCATTGGGCCCACGCAGAATGATCATGTTGCTCGACTCGACCGGCGTCGCGGAAAGCTGCTCGGCATCGCTCGAGCCGCTGCTCCGACTCATCATCCCGCCGCCCCAGGGTGACCACTCACCCCGCCAGCCATCTCGTCCGCGACGCCCGCCCCAGCGCGAACCGCCGCCGCTTGACTTGTTGACCTGCTCCTCGACGATCTCGGCGATCTCCTCCGCCCTGGCCGTCTTGAGCGTGATCATCCGCATCGTGGACGGCTCGGCTGGCCTGTCGAACTCCTTCAGCAGTTCGTCGACCAGCGGCAACAGGCTCTCCGGCGCGGACACCATGATCCGCCGACCGGTCCGGTGGGCGTTGACCCGGGGCCCGTCGGACATGCCGCCGAAGCCGCCGTACCACCCGCCGCCGCGCCGCCCGCCGCTCTTCTCCTTCAGCTCCTGGAACTTGGCCTGCAGGATCGGCTCGAGCATCTCCGCGATGTCGTCGGGCCGGGCGTCCTTCAGGTCATAGTGGCGGATCACCATCGAGGTGTCCGGCCCGCTCTGCTTGATCATCTGCTGGACGATCGGATCGATCTCCGCGATCTTCTCCGGCGGGGCCGAGACCATCAGAATGTCGCTGTTGTAGCTGCCGATGAACTTGACGCCGTCCCTCGATCCTCGCCGCCCCCATCCGTCACCCCTCGTCCCCACCGAGTACAGCTGCTCGAGGTTCCGGGCGATTTCCGATGTGCCCTGATAGTCGGAGCTCTCGACCTTGTAGCTGCGGATCTCGTTCTTGCCGCTCGGATTGGTGTCCAGCAGGGCGATGAACTTCTCGATCTCCGCCATCTTGTCCTGCGGCGCGCTGACCACCAGCCCGTTGCCGACCTCGGTCATCTTGATGCTGCCGGGCGTCGACGAGGAGGACGAGGAGTCCCACCATCGCCGACGGTCGCCGCCGCCGCCCGAGGTGAACATCGTTTCGATCGCGCTGCGGACTTCCTCGGCCTCCGCGTGCTGCAGAACGAACGTCTTGCGCACGAACTCCTGGGCCGCGTACAGGTCGTCGATCTCCTTGGCGTATTTCTCCGCCTTCTTGAAATCCTCCTCCGAACTGGTGATCAGGATGCGGTTGCTCACCGGCTCGGCCACCAGCGAGATCGGCACTTTCGGAGCGCTGTCGCCCATGCCCATGCTGTACATGCCGAAATCGCCGAATCCCCCGCGGCGCCCGCCGCGGCGCCCGCCGCCGCTCTCCGGGAACAGACCCTCCAGCTTCTCGATCACATAAGCGGCCTCGGCCGTCTTGAGCTGGATCACCCGCAGCTCGGCTTGGTCAGCGGCGCTGGGCTGGTCCAGCTGCAGGATGAGTGCGGCGACCTTCTCGTGAATCTCGTCATTCGCCGAGACGATCACCACGTTGGTCTGTGGATCGAAGCGGAACTTGGCGTCCGCCGATTCCCCACCGCCGTAGCCCATGCCCCACCGCGAACGTCCGCCGCCCCCGCCGAACGACTCGGTCAGGATCTGGGACACGTTGCCTGCCCCCGCGTGCTTCAGCTTATACAGCTTCGTGGTCTTGTCCACATCGGCGCTGGTGTCGAGTTCCTTCATCACCCGCTCGATGTCCGTCCACATCTCCGGGGTGCTGACCACGATCAACGTCTTGGAGCTGTCGTCCGAGATGAACTTGGGAAGACCACCCTCGCCCGAACTCATCCCCCCCCCGCGGTAGCCGCGGCCGCTGTAGCCGTACCCGCTGTAGCCGCCGCCCCCGCCGCTCTTCTCGCCGAAGCGGCTCATCAGCGTCATGGCCATGTCCGTCGGTGTCGCGTGCTTGAGACGCACCAGATGCTCAACCGCGCCCGCTTCCGGATCCACGTCCAGCTTGGCAATCAGCTTCACGGCATCGTCGAGGTCCTTCTTGTTGCCCATCAGGATGAGGGCTCGGTCGTTGGCCACATCCGGAATCGCTCGGAAGTCGGCATCCTGGCTGCCGCCCCCGCCGTAGGCCCGTCCGCCGGATGAACCTCGCGACGAGAAGGTCGTGCTCAGGATCCCCGCGATGTTGGACGCGCTGCCATGCTTGAGAACGATATACTGGTACGCCTCTTCGTCGGCGGGCACATCCAGGAGCTCGATGAACTCCTTGACTCGGACCATTTCGTCCGACTTGGCCTTGACCAGAATCGACCGGCTCTGCTCCAGCGGCGTCAGCACCGCGGTGGTGCCCACGTTGATGACCCGTGGCGGCTGCCGAGGCGGTGGGGGCTGACCCGGCTGGGCCACGGGCTGCGGTACCTCGATGATCTTCTGCTCGCCGAGCATCGGACGGATCATCTCCGCCAGCTTGGTCGGCGAAGTGTGCTCGAGCTTGATGACTTCCAGCTGGCCGATCTTCTCCAGAGGCAGGTCAATAAACTTCTCCAGGTACTCCGCCACCAGCTTGTGCTTGGATGGAGTCGCCCGAATGAGCAGCCGGTTCAGCCGGCTGTCTTCGTTGATATCCACCATGTCGGCACTGGAGACCGCGACCACCGGGGCCGGCGCGGGTGCCGGGGGGGGCGCCCCCGGGGGGCCGCCCCGCCGCCCGCCGCCCGCCGGAGTGGGCGCATTGGTGATCGAGACGCCTCCCTCGGTCGGCGGCAGAATCTGCCGCAGATCCTGGGCCGCGTCCTGCGAGGAGGCGTATTTCAGCGAGTAGACGCGGAGTTCTCGCCCGTCGCCTTCGGTATCCACATCGATGAGGTGCAGATACTCCAGCTGCTGGTTCAAGAAATACACAAACCCCTTGAGTTCGATGGCGTTCGAATTCGGAACCGTCGTCGCCCGAGCCGCGTTCACCGGCACCAGGTCCACCGCACGTTCGGCCAGCATCTGGGCCGGCTGCTGCTTCGGCTCGTAGGAGACCGAGGCCATCTCCCAGTCCGGGAGCTTGGCCGCCTCGTACTCCTTCTCCGTCCGATAGATCCGCTTCGGCGGAATGTGCCGATACCACTCGGTCAGCCGACGAATCTCCAGATAGCTGTCCCGCTGAATCACCCAGGCGTCCAGATCGAAGATGATCTGGTTGAACTGCAGCAGGGCCTCGTCGTACTTCATGATCTTGACGCTCTCAAACGTGATCGGCTTGGGAGCCTTCACGTCCAAGGAGCCCTGCCCGAGCATGCTGAGACCGGTCATGGTCTGCAGATCCCGGCACATGTCCTCGAACGAGGCGTTCTTCCAGGCGAAGAAGTACGGCCTCTCGTTGTAGGGAAGCGTCCACCAGCCCGTCTGTTTCTTCAGTTCCGCGGCCAGGTTCGGCGCCCCGGTCTGCGGGTGGCGCGGGATCGTCGCGTCCTTGGGCGCGTTCGATGTCGGACCGGGCACGCCTCCAATGGCGCTCGCCGGCTGCGATCCCGGAACACCGGTCACCGGAGCATGAACGCCCGGAGTCGTCGAACTCGCGCCCGGCGTCGCCGGCACCCCTGCCGGCCGGCTCGACGGTCCGCGAAACGTCGTGCCCGTTGTCCCGGGACCCGTGTGACCACCGGCCGGTGAAGATGTGGTCGAATGCCCCGGCTGAACGCCGGGTTGGACCGCCCGGCCACCGGGGCCGCCCGGCTGGACGCTTCGACCCTGGCCCGGTACGCCCGGCTGAGTCGTCGGCGGGTTCGCCTTGATTTCGTTCTCCAGGGCATCCAGCTCATTCTGGTCGACGGTCGGTAACTGCCGGGCATCCAGCCGCATACCCTCAGGGGTTGGCCCTTCATCGGGCGGAGGCACCGCCGGTTTCACCGGGCTGTTCACCGGCTCGGGGCGGACTCGGGGAGCACGACGGATCGAAGGTTGTGTCGCGGGAGGCATGCCGGACGGACGGCTGGCGGTGATGGGATTCACCGGAGGTGGGGTCACCGGACGCACGCGGGGGCCACTACGATACCGTTGATCCGACTGCCGACGCTGCTGCTCTTCCGCCTGCCGACGCTCCAGCTCGGCCTGTCGGAGCTCCTCCTGAGCCTGCTCACGCTCCTCCTGGGCATGCTGACGAACGAACTCTGGATCGGCCATCGCCTCGTCAATCTCTTTCAGTAGCTCGGCCTCGGTCTTCTCGGGCGGCGCCGCCTCCTGCTCGGCAGGTGCCGTGGTCGGATTCTGAGCCGCAACTTCAACGCGCCAGGCCAGGCTGACGCCCATCCACAGGCCGGCCGCCGCCCATATCGTCAATGGCAGAACCACCGGCATTCGCCGGCTGACCTGCATCGTCGTCGTTCGCTTGTTTGCCATTGGTCCGTGACCTCCAATCACGCCCTCTTAACTGGGGCTTGGCTTTATACCCGAAGCCTGCTCCGCCAGTTTCATGACCTCGTGGTAAATGAGTGGCTGGGTGTCTTCCGTCAGATCCTGGCAGTCCTTCAGGGCCTTGCCGAGTTCGTGGAAGTGCCGCCGACCGTCGGCGCTTTCGGTGACGGCTCCCTTGGGATGAACGTAAACCAGCGTACCGCCGTAGACTTCTTCCCCCACTTCCTTGTACTGATCTTCTCCCACCTTGGGTGCATTGGGCTGCGGCCGCGGATTCTCGAGCACGACCAACTGCCCGCGTGGCGAACTCAGGACCCGCCCCAGAACCATCTGAGCGTCCTTGGGAGGAGCGGTCGGCACGGGCGGCTGCTGGACCACCACCGGCTGAGTCGCCGGGCTGCCGCTGAAGATCGCTCGGATCGTCTTGTTCGCGTCCACCTTGAGCTGCCCGGGAAGCATCGAACCGATCAGGTCGCCTTCCCAGCGCTCGAACTTGAAGCCGGGGTGTGGGGTCACGTTCACACTGACTGAACTGCCCTCCGGGTACCTTGGCATCGGTGGTACCAGGCCGACCACGCCGGCGTTCGGAGGCTGGGCCGACACGCTGATGGCGAACTGTTCCGGCCGGTAAGGCTGAAACATCTTCTTGGCCAACAAGGGTTTATAGTCGTCCAGCTTGGCCAGCTTGGTCCGCCCAACCTCCTGGCGCTTGCCCTCATCGAGCCCCGCCTTCTCCACCGCTGGAGCCAACTGGCTGGGCGGGAGAATCAGCGTCTCCAACTGCGCGGTCATCTTCAGCAAGCCCTGGGCGGCCTCCTCTTTTCGTTTGTCCTCCTTGCCGGTCAGCCGAATCGCCTGACCCAGCGTCAGACCTGTGCACCGCACCTGGTACGGCTGGCGATACAGGTTGAACAAGAAGGCGACCACCTCGTTCAGCTTGGCGGTTGCCGTCACGGTGGCCGGCAGGCGGCGAATGCCGTTCTTCTGATAAGATCGGACCTGGTGCAGACTGATCTGCACATCCTGGAGCCGGGCTTGCTGCGTCTGCTCGTAGAGCTCCTCGCGCAGCCGCGTCATCGCCTCGTTCGGGTCCATCGATAACGTGCTTGGCCCGATCTCCCGACGCCAGCGATCGGTATTGACGACCGCCCGAACCTGCTCTGACTTGATCGTGGCCAGATCCTTCTTCAGGGACTTGATCTTGGCGTCGTAACCTCGGAGGGAGTTCCGGTATAGAACCACACCCGTCCGGCCAAGGAACACCGCCATGGCCGCCAGCAGAAGCCCGATCATCAGTCGTTCGCGAGAGTTCATGTCACTTCTTCTTCGCCGGCGCAGGCTTCTGACCGATCAACACCGTCACCTGGTCCTTGAACGGGTACTCCGATACCGTCGATGCGTTGCCTCGGCCGGGCAGTGCCCCACCCCAGACCAGCTTCTTGTCCTTGTCGCGCATCGCCGTGAGCGCCTCGATCAGCCGTGTTCCGACCTTGTCGTTCTTGGTGGCCAGCTCGATCCTGGCCTCGCCTTTCTCGCTGCACTCCAGCCGGGTGATGTAGGCTTCCTTGTTGGATGGAAAGACCTCGGACAAAGCATTGAGCCGGTCGATCCAGACGAGATTCTGGCTCTGCCAGCCATCCACGTCCTTGACCAGTTTCTCCAGCTGCTGGCGCGCCTCTCGGTCGGTGTTCTCGTATTTCTTCCGGGCCTCCAGCGCCGCAATCTCCGCCTTTCTTTCCCTGATCGGGTTGTAGGCCAGCACGCCCGCCGCGGCGACAAACAGGGCCGCGGTCACGACGACCAGAGGTCTCTTCCGCCGGCGAACACGCTGCGCCGCTTCCGGCTCCTTGGGATGGATGAAATCAAAAAACTGCATCTCCTGGGATATGCTTCCCTGAGCCAGTCCGATCGCCGCACTGAAGGGCGCTGCGCTCACGCCCTTCTCCCTTCGCCACCTGAGCCCGGGCGGAGGCTCATAGATCGTGGCCGGGGCCCCGAATTGCTCCTCGAACCGGGCCGCCACGCGCGCGTCGATGCCCTCGGTTCCCGCCAGCACGATCCGGTCGATCGTCGCCCCCGGGTCGGAAGCCCGGTACGCCTGAACCGTCCGGTTCACCTCAATGATCAGGGCTTCCATCGGCGCCGGTCGGGCAAAGCCCTCGTCGCTCGATGCCCCGGCTTCTTCCGACGCCGGCCGCCCCCCTTTCTCGCTCAGCCCGCCCGGTGGAATCGACACCGAAGCCGCCCGGGAGTACACCAGCCGCCCTTGCTGGATCACGTTGATCTCAGTCATCGCCGCCCCGACGTCGACCATCAGCGTCCGCCCTTCGGCCACCTGCTCGGGCGTCAGGGCCGCAAGGTTGGCATAAGGGCGAAGACCGATGCGCTCGAGCTTGAGCCCGGCCCCGGTGATGACCTGCCGATAGCGGTCCACCACCGCGATCCGGATCGCCGCCAGCCAGACGTCGCACATCCCGCCGCCACCCGCGCCCTCGCCCCCGGCCAGGGCGAAATCAACCACCGCCTGGTCCTTCGGGAACGGCAACTCCTTGCCTGCCTGGACGTGGACCATCATGGTCATCTCTTCCAGGCTTCCCTTCGGCAGCGAGATCAGGTTGAACACCGCATCCTGGCGCGGAACATCCACGATCGCCCGGCGCGTGCGGATACGATGCTCGGCCAGGGCCCGCTTGAGAAACTCGCCCAACGACCCCGGATCGCGCGGGTTCACGCCTTCACCCAGCGGAACGTACACCGCCTTGCGAATCCGCACGCTGGACCGCGAGTGGCTCGCGTCTACGATGCGCAGCGAGCGCTCGTCAAAGTCTATGCACACGATACTGCGGTCACGGAGCATCGAAGGTCAAACCCTCGCTTTGCTGGTCATTCCAGACCGGGTACCCCCGCCCCAGACTGGAGATCTCCCGGAAGTACTTCAACCGGGCAAAATGCCCCTGCATCTCCAGCACCACCTGCAGACGCCGATAGGTGCCGGTGTGATCGGCGAATCCGATCACGTCCGCACTGAACTGAATCGAACGGGCCGTCACGCTGTTGTTGATGAGCATGAACCGCTCGGGCGGCAGCACCCCGCTCGTCACCAACCATGCTGGTGTCTTCTTCTCCTCACCACTGAGCTGCGAGCGCTTCGCGACGATCGCGGAGGCCTCCTCCTCGGTCAGGCCCGGAATGCACACCAGCACCTCCGGGGGTGCCGTGTCCACGTTGATCAGGCCAACCTGCTGTGCCATCATGTCGCTCACCGTCAACCGGTCAAGAAGCACCGGGAGCATTTCCGCAGTCACCGGACTGATCGCCTTCGGGCTGGAATCGTCCTCCCCGCCGGGCTGCGTGGCCGTCCCCGAACCGCCGCCGGTCGGCCCGCCAGCTGGCTGCGTGCCGCTGCCGCCCCGCCCACCGCCGCCCCGCCCGCCGCGATCACCGGCCCGAGCCGGCCGGTCGCCACCCCGCCCATCGCCGGCTTGACCGCCTTGCCCATCGCGGCCACCCCGACCACTGCGCCCGTCCCGGCCACTGCGACCGTCCGGGCTGTCCGGCCCGTCAGGGTTGTCGCTCGCTCGTCCGCCGGAGCCGTCACGACCCCCGGGGCCACGACCGCCAGGACCGCGCCCGACACGACCACCTCGATCGAACCCACCGCTCGGTCCGGCATTGTTGTCCTGGCCTTCGCCGGGTCGCGCATCGCTACCTCGTCCATCGTCTCGACCCCGACCCGCCCGCCGTCCTCCCCCTAAACCCTGGTCCGACCCGCCGCCGAATCGCCGATCGCCACCGCGACCCGCTTCGCGATCACCTCGGCGGCCACCATCCTGGCCGGCTCCAGGCCCGGACCCCTGGTCGCCACCCCGGCCGGCACCGCCCTGTCCGCGCCCGCCACGACGATCCTGGTCTGCCTGACCGTCATCCGTCGAATTGTCGTCGTTGGCCGCTGCGCCGTTCCGCCCACCACCACCGCCCGGGCGGCCTCCCCGAGCCCCGCGGTCCCGAACCGCCTGCTGCGAACGGGTCCGGTTCTTGCGCTGGGGATCGGTCGCCTCCAAATCCTCATCCGCACCCGAATCATCCGGGTTTTTATCGGCCGCTGAACCCCCATCCCGCGACCCGGTATCCACGTCCCGACCACGATTTCCGCCGCCTGTATTCGGCCCCTCCGGCCCCCCTCCACCAGTACTGCCATCGCTGTCCCCCCCGTGCTGGGCGCCGCTGCCGCCCGAAGGCGAATTATCAGTATTGGCGTCGCCGCCCTCCCCCTCCATGGGGATGAGCCGGAGCTGGTTGGCTTCGTTTCGCTCCTGGTCGTACGCCGCCCAGAAGCTCGTGTAGTTGCTCTTGTTAGCGCTGTAGACCTGAAGTCCTACCAACTCCCCAATGGAGCGAGGCTTATAACCGATCTTCTGGATCTCGGCGATGAACTGAAGGACTTCGGCCGGCACCTCATCAAGAACCGCTCTGAATACCGAAGGCAGCCTCTCAGGGTTGGAAAGTCCAACTTGGTTGATGTTCAGCCTCGGCCTGTTGTCGTTCGCCCAGTTGTGATCCCAGGAGTAGACCGTGATATATGGCAATAACCCGCGATCCAGCATGCCGTCACCATTGTCCGGTGGAAACAGACCTTCCGGACCATCATCCTCGTTCGGATCCAGGTAGCCGTTCCGGTTGTGGTCTTCACCGTAGACGATCCGCCCGTTGAACCACCGGAGGGACAACAATTCTTCGACCGTCTCAAGCGGGCGGTTCTTTGCCCGGAAAGCCGGCTCCAGTGACATGTAGTAGCTGCTCTCGGCACCCTGAGGTGACGAAAAAGCGTCATCTGCATCGATCCAGTCCTTCAGAGCGTCGGCCAGGGCTTCGGGCGTGACGTTGTCCTGGATCGTGCTTTTGCCTGCCAGAGCCTGGGTGAAGAGCATCAGAAGTTGCTCGCGCGTGGCCGTGTTCAGATTCAGCTTGCTGGTCTCGTCGGTCAGGCCGTACCGCATCCTCGTGCGGTCGCCCTCGCCCTCGAGCTCGTGCGCGACCACGCTGAACCGCCAGGCTTCCCGGTTCTCGATCTTCTCCTGGTCGGCCAGGCTCTCCGAGCCCCCAATCTGATCCGGCGCCCAGACCAGGATTCGCCGGAAGGCCAAGGGGTTGTTGTACCACTTATCCATGTTGACCGGATCCTGCTCGACGTTGGAAGGATCCTTGCGAAGCAGCAACATGACTCGGCCCACACCTGATTCGGCGGCTAGATGAGCCTGCTGTCGATCGTTTCCCGCTTTGGTTGCCGCCAGGTCAGCGTTCATCCAATAGGAGAAGCTCGCCCCCAGCAAGGCCAGCACGGTGATGATCGCCAGGACCACGACGATCAGCATTCCTCGGCGCCGAGCCGCGAGTCCATGATCTGGAACAAGGAAGGTCATTTCGAACCTCCTTCCTGACGGCTTAGGCTGTCGGCCACGCCGTACTTGCGCGAGCTGAGCAGGGTCTGGTCGGCCTGCAGGAGGGGCACCACCAAGGTGAGGCGATCCTCGTGATACACTTCGTCCTCGCGTCTCTCCTCGAAGTTCTGGCTGACGAGCTTCTGGAAGTTGAGTTCATCTTCCTCCGGCGGGACACGGAGACGCCCGATGGTGATCTTGATGGCCTGGGGCAATGCATAGCCGCTACTCCCCGGACTCGTCCCGCCACCGGGCTCCCCGGAGCTCTCATCGTCCCCCAGGCCCGAGAGCATGCCGCCGCCGTCGCCGCCTTCGCTGGTACCACTGCTGCCGCTGCCCTCGTAGTCATCCGTCATCTGCCAGCGCGGCTGCCACTTGGCCCCGTCGAAGTAACGGAACTCGAGGTACTTGATTTCCGGAGCGATCAGCTCGCCTTCGGGCGCGGGAGCATTGCCGATCTGCTCCGTTTCGTTCGAGCTGGTTTCCTGCTTGACGACGAATCGCGGGTTGGGATCGAACGTCTTCTGCTCGCTGCGCCACAGGCCATAGCAGACTCGCACGCCTTCGATGTCCTTGCGCTCCTCCTGATCCCAGAGCAGCTCGTAGGTGATGCGACGAACATCGAGTTGGGCGGGAGGAAGGTCGTCCTGCATCGGATCGTGGAGGTCGAACGCGTAGCGCTCCGGCATGCCCACCTTCACGATCGTGAGCTTGTGGCGGTTGCCCCGGAAACCGATCCCGTCACCGGGTACAATGTCGGTCGCGTGCCGTATCTCGGCGGCGATCTGCATGAGCAAGGCTCGATCGAGCTTGATGTTGCGCGTGGCTGCGGTGCCCTCGTCCCGGGCCCTCAGGACAGTCATGTAAAAGCCGAAAACCCCTGAGAGCAGTAGAAGCGTGAGACCGATGGAGAGCACGACCTCAAGCAAGGTCAGGCCTCTCCACCGGCCGATCGCATCCCTGCGGCTGCACAACCCGGCATCAGCACCGGCTCGGCCGTGGGGCGGGCCGCTGAACGCCGCTCGCCGGTTGCTTTCCCCGGCGAGTCGCAAGCCGTCGCCCCGGAGCGACTTGACCTGTGCGCTGCGGTCGGCCACTATCGACCTCCCCGGGATGGCCCCGAAGATCCGCCGGTTCCGCTCCCCGACGAGCCCCCTTGTCCGCCGCGACTTGAGGACCCCTGCCCACCAGCACTCGGGCCGCCTCTCTGTGACGCCCTCCCCGCCAAATCGTTGAGGTTGACGTCGCCCAACTGGTTCTGCAGCTTCTTGAGATCCTTCAGACCCGAACCGCCATTGGCCAGCAGGTCCAGCAGGGCCGAGATCTTCTGAAAATCCTCATCCGGCAGGTTGGCCAGCATTCGCGGGTCAAAACCGTTCGGATCAAAGAGGAAATCAAGGTTGGACAGATCGATGCCCGCCTGGTCCGCGAGATCGGCCAAGACACTCACATCACCCGACGACCCGCCACCCTGGCCGCCGCCGGCGCTTCCGGCACCCGAGCCGCCGCCACCACTTCCTGATCCGCCCTGGGTACCGGCCGTGCTGGCCGCCAGGATCTCCTGGATGTCCTGGCTCGACAGGCCATAATCCCGCTCCATGTTCACGTCCGCAGGGGCCGCATACAGCCGGTACGCGGTCCGTTCGATCATCCGCCCATCGTCATCGAAACTGATCTCCAGCGCAGGATCGTCGATCTGCTGCTGGACCTGCCCTTCGTTGTAGCCGATCTGCACCGTGACCATGTACAGGCCCTCAACATCGGCCTTGTCGAATTGCAGGCGCCAGGTGTAGCCCGGGTAGGTCACGCCGAAATCACCTTTCGCCTCCTCGCTCATCTTGGTCCAGGTAATGAAGCCGCCGTCCAACTCGGCCAGAACCGTGTCGGTCAGCAGCATGGCTCGGGTGGCTCGATCTGTGGTCCGGGCGGCGTCCAGCCCGGCGCGGACCTGCACGCCCACCACCGCCAGGCCGAAGGTCAGCAGACCGACGGAGACGACGACCTCCAGGAGCATCGCCGCCCGCTTGCGTCTGAGAGCTGCGTTCCCGGTCATCGCGCCCACCTCACTGCCCGGATCCGGCCGGAGCGGGCCGACCATCGCCGCTGACTCCGCCCTGGTCCATGTGGATTTCGAGAATGTTGTTCTCGGTGATCTCGGAGCCGTCCAGAAAATCGGTATGCAGAATGGGCGAGGCTCCATACTCGTTCATCAGCTCCACTTCTCTCACCCGCAGGGCCCGCTGGATCCATACCTGCCCCGTCCGGCCGTCTACGATCACATTCAGAATTCGCGGAGCCGCCTCTTCGGTCATCTCCGTCTCCGGCGGAAGATCGGTGATCACGAAGGTGACCCAGTCGCATGTGCCATCCGGGTTCATGGTCAGCGGCACCATCGAGGTGATGCCCTCGGTGACCTGTGGGCCGGCGATCGGACTGTGCGGGGAGATGTCGAAGCTCGGCTTGCCCGCGAGGACGGCCACGCAACGCGTACCCGGCTGAAGCACCTGGGCGGGCCGCCAGGAAGCGTCGAAAGGCTCGTAGGCATCCGGGTTGCCCAGCGGATCCGCCTGGCGCTGCATCTCCGGCTGGTCGGTCTTCAGCGGCACATCTATGTCCTTGCGAGCCTGAGGATCGTTCGGATCCGGCGTGCCCGGAAACTGGATCCGGTAGCGCAAACCGTCCTGCATCGCCCGGGCGTGCGTCATCGCGATGAGGGATCGCAGACGATCACACGACTCCACGAGCGACCGTCGCCGCATGTCGCCCTGGAGATCCGGGAACATGATGGCGGCCAGTAGCGCCAGCAGCAGGATCACCACCAGGACTTCGATTAGCGTAAACGCCCGCCGCCCCATGAGAACCCTCGCTACGACTGCTGCTCCTTCTTCCAGTTCGAGAGGTCGTCGTCGGTGCCGTCCTCGCCGTCCCGGCCCGTGCTCCAGAGATCGTATCCTTCCGTGCGGTTCTCACCCGGGTACTTGTACTTCAACTCCTTGCCCCAGGGATCCTTGAGCTTGGCCAAGTCGTTGATGTACGGGCCGTGCCACTTGCTAGCGTCGTCGCCCTCGGGCTTCTCCACAAGTTCCTTGAGCTCCTCGGGGTACTTACCCATGTGCATCCGGAACAGCTCGAGCTGCGTGGCCAACTGGCTGCCGTCGTCCACCATCGCCTTGGCGATGTCGTTCTCCGCGCTCTGCTGCGTGCCCATGAACGACGGCACCACGAACGCCGCCAGCAAGGCGATGATGCCGACGACCAGCAACACCTCGAGCAGCGTGAAACCTTGACGCCGCCCTCTGCGAATCCTTCTCGTTCTCTGCATCGATCTGACTCCTTGCGCTAAGAGATCCTCAATTCATCAATGCCGCACAGTGCTCATTCTCAGGATCGGCACCAGCAGCGATACCGCGATCACCAGCACGATGACCGCCATGAGCATCAACATCAGCGGCTCGAGCAGCCGCACACCCAGGTCGATCTGCCTGGCCGTCCGAGCCTCGTTCGAGTCCGCAATCTGAACCAGCACGGTTTCCAGGTTGTTGCTCTCCTCGGCCACCGCGATCATGTCCACGATGTCCGGGGGAAACAGTCCGCTTGATCCCAAGGGCGCCGCCAGCGGCTCGCCCCGCTGCACGTTCTCCGCGGCCTTGTCGATTTCAGCCGCCAGGATCCGATTGCCCGCCGAGTCCTTCGAGATCTTCAGGGCCTGCAGAATGGGCACGCCATTGTGCAGCATGGTTCCCAGAATGCGACTGAAACGGCAAAGGGCCACCATGGTCACGATGCCGCCCATCACCGGCATCCGCAACTTCGCCCGGTCGATCCAGTAACGACCCTGCTCGCTGCGAAGCACCGGAATCAGCGCGATCACGACTACCGCCAGCCCGCCGAGTGCATACATCCCGTGATCGCGCAGAAAGTCGCAGCAGGCAAAAAGAACCGTCGTAATCCACGGCTTCTCCACCTGGTCGAGGAACCCGCGGATCTTGGGAACCACAAACGTCATCAGGAACGTCACCACGGTCGCGCCTGCAAACAACAGAATGGCCGGATAGACCATCGAACCGACCAGCTTGTTCCGCAACTCGTCCTGACGCTCGGTGAACACCGAAATCCGCATCAACACGTCTTCCAGAAACCCCCCCTGCTCGCCGGCCCGAACCATGGCGATTGCCAGCTCGTTGAAAGCGTTCGGATGCTTGGCCATCGCGTCGGCCAGCGTCTCGCCCCCGGACACGTCATTGTGAATGTCCTTGAGGATCTCGGCCAGCAACGGATTGGAGGCCGTCCTGGCCAGGACGTCAATCGACCGGAGTACCGGTACGCCCGCTCGGAGCAGGTCCGAAAGCTGATTGTAGAACGTGGCCACCGCCCGGAGCTTGAGCTTCTTGGTCCGCCCGCTGATGGCCGCCCGGGTCGCCTGCGAACCTTCGGTCACCTTGATCGGAAACAGGGCCCGGTCGTCGAGCATGCGGTAGACGGCCTGCTGGCTCTCGGCAGTCAGCACACCCGTGACCGTCTCACCCGAGCTGGTCTTCGCCTTGTACGTGAAGGTCGCCATCGCATTCTAACGACTACACCCCGGACGTCCCTCAAACCGCGCTAAGGAAACAGGGGAGATGCCCATCCGTCCGAGCAGCCCTCCCTGGCTTTCGGCAACGTCGGCCATCATGGGGCATGCGGCATCCAGCCGCTCTTAGTCTAATCCCCACAACGACTTCGATCAATACCGGGCCACCCGGCGACGCCATGCCGCCCGCCCTCCCCAGCTCGACCGGCATCAACGGCATTCCTTTGTACACCCCGCCCAATGGGATCGATGCAGGCCGAGACGGCCAACCGAGGAGACCAAAGGACTCCGAAGAAGCTTAAATACTTACATCACAGTATCTTATGACAACTACGGGGCCGGGATGGGCCCGACGCCCCCGCGTTGGAGCTGCCCGAGCATCAGCAACCCGCGGCATGCAGAGCCATTCGCCAATTCGCCATGGCCGTCCACAGCTCAATAATACGATTGAATCACGACGAAAACCGCGAATATCGGACCAGCGAGACTTGATACGCACCACGACTGTGACCATAATAGCGTCAGGTTTCTTGGTGCGGAAATGGACTGCTCCGGTGCCCCGCCGGAGAGCCCTTCCGGTGGAGGGCCACGGCTCTTCTGCCCCAGGGGGCAGACATGGGAAGAAGCGGACTCCCGGTCCTTGCCGCCGACCTCTTCGCGTGAGCCCGGTTCCGTCGGAGGCGGTCTCCAGAATCTGAAGACGACCAGCACTCCCCACTGGTCCCCGGCGCGGCGGCGCCTGCACACCCCTTGTTCCGCGCCCCGGTGTTGAATGACCGGAGGGCCACGTATCGACCCGAGATCCGATCACATGAGGAGGAAGATTCATGCACGCCATTGCCCTTGGAAGAGCCGTATTTGCCACACTGGCCGTCGCCGCCCTGGCTCAGCCGGTGTGGGCCACCTGCACCACCATCACCTTCGAAGAGTTGCGTGTGGGCACGTCCGTCAGCACCCAGTACACCGGGGTCACCTTCAGCGGTCGATGGTCGGGGGGAGCGTGGTCGAACCCGATCATCTACGATCCCAAGGGAGGCACCAGTTCAGAAACGCAGTGTCTCAGCGCCAAGGGCGACGCCCAAAACGAATTCAGCGATGAGTACCTGCGTCTGGATTTCGACAAGGATCAGACTGAAGTGACTTTCACCATCGGAGTCCGGCTCGGGTGTGCGGCCGATGACACGGTTCAGGTCCGCTGGTACGACTCTTCTCACGTCCTGAGAGGAACAACCAATGTCCCCGTGAACGGTACCGTCACTGAACGCTGCAATGTTTTCGTCCGGGTCCAGCGTGAGACCGGCTTCCGTCGCATCGAGATTGAAGCCGGTGCGGCCGGCGGCTGCGCCGCCCGGTTTGAGTTACTCGACGACCTGAGCTTCGATCTCGACACCACGCCTCCCGTGGCTGAGATCACTTCGCCCACGTCTTTGAGCTGCGTGTGCGATGGCACGACCATCTTCGGCTCCGCGTATGATCCGGACGGCCCCATCTTGAACTGGAAACTCGAACGTAAGGTCCTTGGGGCAGGGTCCTGGATCATGATCGCCCAGAGCACGAGCGAGGTTGTCAATGGTGCGTTGGCCACCTGGAGTACCACGGCCGGGGACGGATACTGCACGCTGCGGCTCACCGTCACCAATGGCTGCGAGCTCGAGACGGTCTGGACGACAGACATCTGGCTGGACAAGGCGTTCAACACGCTCGAGCTGCGCAGCCCGACCACCGGCGACATTCTCGGAGGCACCGTGTGCGCCGATGGGACCGCCTGGGACCACTGCGGCGGCAGCTTCACGCTCGAGCATCGGGCGGCGGTCGCCGGCTCTCCCGCCGAGCCGTTCGACGTGCTCTACCCGCCTTGGATCATCACCGACCCGCTGGGCACGTGGAACACGAGCGCGGGCACCCCGGACGGCAATTACCAAGTCCGCCTGGTCGGCACCGACAACTGTGGCAACACGAAACAGTCCGCCGTGATCACGATCGCCGTCGACAACACCCCACCGATCGCCTACATCAGTTCGCCGATCGCCTGCAGCGCGGTCAGCGGAAATGTCCCCGTTTACGGAACGGCCTCCGACGCTCACCTAGCCGGCTGGATACTTTCCTACACGGGCGGTGACGCCCATGGCTGGGTCACGATCGCAAGCGGGCATGCTCCGGTCATCGATGGGCTGCTGGGCACATGGCGCACCGGGGGCCTGCGGCCGTGCGCCTACACCCTCCGGCTCGTGGTCACCGATGCGTCCGTTCTCAACTGCAACTCCGCGCTCCGCAACCAAACGGAGTACAGCGTCTCGACCGACCTCGGCATTCACGGCAGCTTCGATTACGACCACGACGGCGATGTGGACCTGGATGATTTTGGGGTCTTCCAGCGGTGCTTCAGCGGCCCGGCCATTCTGGCGGAGCCTGAGTGCCGGGAGTAGCAGGGACCACCACAAGGAGACGGGCTCTGCGGGCAACACGGAACCGCGCGCGGGGCGCTCTCGGGACAGAGCGGCGCGGATCGTGCCATCTCGCCACTCTCTCTTGAAGTTCGAGATGTCGTCAGGGGTCTCGCCCTGTCCATCCGCGCCCACGCTCCGCAAATCAAAGCTGTCCCTACGCACGTCGGCCGGGCCGTTGGACATGAGCACCTTATACCTCTATAATGTCGTTGCCCCTTCGATTCAGTCGCCGTCACCTCCGAGCCGAACTTTCCGGAGGTTCTGGGCTCTTGAGCGCACCACCCCGAGCGCCCGGCGGCGGCCGCCTCTCATCATCACCCCGCCCTCGCTCCTCACTCACCCCAATCCTGATCAGATGCTCCGCTTCCGGTGTTGAGCCCCTTCCTTCCCGGTTTGCCTTTGTGGCCACGTTCGACTATCGTACGTCCATGCTCAGGCGTGAACCGTATCACATCGCCCCCCAGACCGAGCCGGTCCGCACCCCGCGTCCGGAACACGAGACCAGGGTATGGCCCGAGGCCGGCCGGCCGGATGGCACCGATGTGCCGCCCGCCCGTGATCCGTCGACAGCCGAGCTTCCCGTCGTGTGACACCGCCAGTATCGTAGACCACACATGAACAGACCGTCCGACATCATCAAGTACCTCGGTATCCTGTCTCTGGGTGGCGGACTTTCCGGTTGCATCATCGGTAACCGGCCGAATTTCGTCGAACCCAACGCTACCCGACCGGACCAGCGCACCTACTTCCTCGACGGCGCCGGCAACTACGGCTTCGGCAAGGAGACCGTGCCGCTCGGCCTGGCCGACGGCGGATATGAAGGATTCGTCGAGCACTTCATCTGGACTACCTACCTGGGCCCCCTCGTGGACCAGGTCAACGTGACGCACAACCGCGGCAAGGCGACGGAGCTGGCCCGCAGGATTGAGGGCTTCCTCAACCGCTATCCCGACGGGCAAGTGAACCTCATCGGCCTGAGCGCCGGCTCCGGCATCGCCATCTTCGCCCTCGAGGCCCTGCGACCCAACTACAAGGTCGACAACGTCGTCATGCTCGATTCAAGCCTGTCGGCCAACTACGATCTGAGCTGGGCCCTGACCCACGTGAGGGGCGGTATCTACTTCCTCTGGTCGCCCGACGATCCCGTTCTCCGCGAAGTCGTCCCCATGATCGGCACCGTGGACCGCAGCTCCGACAAGGTCCTCCCCGCGGGCGTCTACGGGGCCAGGCTGCCTCGAAACGCCTCCAGGGAAACGGTGAATCTCTACCGCAAGGTACACAACGTCCCCTGGCAACCCCAACCACTCGTCGGCCCGGTCAAGCTTCAGCATGCCGGCAGCATCAGCCGCGCCGTGATCTGTGATGTGGTTGCCCCGATCATCGTCCGCCGCCCGCCTCCCGATCCTCCTGCGCAGGCCGCCAGGAGAACCAGGAGAGCCTCACCTCCAGGTGCCACTCCACCGAGGCCCGCGCGACCGACTCCGGATACGCCAAGTGAGGCCCCGGGCGACCCCCTGCCCCCAGCCGAACAGGCGGAACCCGAAATCAAGCCGTCCGCACCCGCTACGCCGCCAGCCCTCGAGCCCGTCCAGCCGAGCCCCTCGACGGAACCTCCATTGCCACCCCCATGAATCGCCGGTCTCGACGCCGGTGAAACCGCAACCAGGTCGGCTGGCATGCGCGTCGCCCCCGCTTGCACGCACCGGCCATTCCAAGTATGAGTGACAGGCAATGCTGTATACCCTAGGAGGTCTATCCATGTCCTGCATCAAACGTCTGTGGAAATACGCCGCCCTGTTAACCATGCTGCCTGTCGCCCTCCAGGCTCAACCAACGGTCGCCCAACCATCCACCGACAACGGCGATATTCGCGAGCTCAAGCTCAAGGATTGGCAGCCCCGGTCAATGCTCAGGACCAAGGTCACCGAAGTGCCAAAGGCCGCCTTTCCGGTCATCGACGTGCACAACCACCTCGGCGACGGCAGGAAGGCCGCGGCCATCATCGAAGAGATGGACGCCGCCAACATCAGGACCGTCGTCAACCTGGACGGCTTGTGGGGAGATGAGCTCAAAGCCCGTCTTGAAAGGCTGGACAAAGCCTACCCGGGGCGGTTCCTGACCTACGCACTGATCGACTTCAAGGGCATAGATGATGCCGATTGGTCCGAGCGGACCGCACGTCAACTGGAAGCGGATTTCAAAGCCGGCGCCAAGGGCCTCAAGTTCCACAAGAGCCTCGGCCTGACCGTCCGCTACAAGGACGGCCGGCTCATGCCTATCGATGACCCGAAACTCGATCCCGTCTGGGAAACGTGCGCCAGGTACGGCCGGCCCGTCATGATCCACACCAGTGACCCAGCCGCCTTCTTTACACCCCTCGACCGGTTCAGCGAGCGCTGGCACGAGCTCAACGAGCACCCCGGCTGGCTCTTCGCCAACCCCAAATTCCCGCGAAGGGACGAGCTGCTCGCCCAGCGCAACCGGGCGATCGCCAAACACCCGAAGACAACCTTCATCGGAGCTCACTGCGGCAACAACCCGGAAGACCTGGCCACGGTTGCCTCCTGGCTCGACAAGTACCCCAACTTTTACGTGGACATCGACGCCCGGATTAACGAGCTCGGCCGCCAGCCCTACTCCGCCCGCCGCTTCCTCATCAAGTATCAGGACCGGATCATGTTCGGGACCGATACCTTTCCCGACCGCGACGCCTACCGGATGTACTTCCGATTCCTGGAAACCGATGACGAGTACTTCGACAGCGCCGGCGGCCATCACCGTCAGGGTTTCTGGATGATCTACGGTGTCTTCCTGCCCAAGGAAGTGCTGGAGAAAATCTACGGCAAGAACGCCGAGCGCATCGTCCTGACCGACGCGGTCCGCGCCGCCCAGGGGTCGTGAGCAACCGGACCGAGCCAGCTACTTGCTCGACGGCGGCGGCAGTCCATCCGCCACCCAAAGGAACGCCAGCGGCGGCCGCAAACGCGGCGGAAGGAGAATGCGAATGGTCAGCCGGGCCAGCTGGCGACCCAGCCCCACGCCGATCAGGCTTCCGAGCATCTGGAGCAGCATCTGCCCGTAGACATACGGATTCGCCCAGGTGCTCATCGCGGGTCTGTTCCACCCCGGCCGCGGCTGATCGCTCGCCACCATGGCCCAAACCGCCGCGCCGACCAGCAGCGGAACAACCACGGCTGTCAAGGTGTACCAACTCCTCCGCCAGTGCGGAAACACGATGACCAGGATGATCCCCCCAACCAAGGCCAAGCCCACCGACGCGGTTGCCATCGGAGCCACCCACTCCCAGTACTGACGTGTATGCGCGTAGGCATAGAGTCCGATGTTCGAAGACTGAGAACCGCCCATCCACCATGGTCGTCCCAGTTCCTCGAGTGTAACCACACTGATGCCGAACAGACCGAACGCCCAACCGGAGAAGATGGAAATCAGCACCGTGATCCACAGGGCCAACGCCAGCGTCGAGACACGGCTGAGCCAGACACGGCCGACCGATACCGAATCGCTGACTGGATGATACCGCCCGCACTCCGGGCACCGGCAGAGCAACACCTGCGTCCGCGAATCTCGGCGGACGATCTGGGTGCGAAGGTTGTAGCCACACCCCTCACAGTAGCGGTCAGCCTCGACGGTCGTCACCTGGGCCATGGCCTCAAAATCGAACGCCCCGTCGATCTGCCGGTCATCCATCGGTCGTCTCCATGCTCGCGGGTCAGCGGCAGGCGCTGAGCCGACGGCACCTGCGGCTCCAGGCAAGCCATCAAGGCCGGTGCCATTCCCGACACCCCGGACAGAGGGACATCGCGTGGAACCGGCCAGCTGCGTGTCGCTCGCGAATCTCGGCCATCCACTGGTCACTCCAGAGGGCCGCAAACGAGCTCTCAGTCACGGACCCAACCGTATGCAGCCCCTTGAAATCCTGGTCACAGACCGGCATCCGCCCATCGGCCAGGACCATCGCTCTGGAGAAGAGCCGTTCGCAGGCGACTCGCTTCGGCGGAGCCATGTCCATGACAGAAAGGTCGGGCCACTGCCCGGCATAGCTGCTCGGCCCGCTGATGACCGCCGTGCCAACCCGGCTGACCCAGCAATCATAGAACGACTCCATCTCCTCCATCGTCGTCGTGGTCTTGGTCAGTTCGCAGACCACGATCGGCTGGGGCTGCTGGCGCTCCGTCTGGACCGCCAGTAACCGCTCGATATTGGCCACGACCTGCTCATAGAGATCGACGTTGTGCACCCTCAGGTATTTCTCCCGCGCGGCGGCGTCAATGAGCACATTGAGCACATCAACACGAGCCTCCACCAGCGTCTGAATCGCGGCATCGTCGAGCCGGGCGGCCGTCGTGCGCACGGCCAGCCCGAAGACTCCAACCTGGAGGCACTTCCGCACGCACCGCTGCCAGTTCGGATGATGCAATGGATCGCCAAACCCACCCAAGACCACGCGGACATCGTCACGCCGGGCCAGTTCCTCGATCAGCCGGTCGAAAACCGAATCGGCCATCGGTCCGCGCCGACCTACGATCTCGCCACGCGGCCGAATCGTCGTGGCTGCAAGCGGATCCTCCGTGGTCAATTCGATCTCGACTTCCCCCGGCAGCGGGTCCGCGCGCACACCCCACCGCTCAAGCAGGAACCGCGATACCGTGAGCACGTCGGGGGTGAACGGGTCATCCGCGCTCCCGCCGGCCCGCGCCAGGATCGCGGTGATTCGCTCCATGGCCGCATCCGTGTCCGCCACGCACCGCCCGCAGGCGCGCCGCACCTCCACTTCGGGAGGGTAAAAACACGGCAGCATGATCAGGTCCCGCTGCGGCAATGCCGGCTGGTAGGCCATCATCCGCCCAGGCGGCTGATTCGCCTTCATCAGATCGGCCAGCAAGGCCGGAGCGTAGATCGCGGCCGAGAGCCCCGGCGCCGCCTGTGTGAAGGTCATGCGCACTTCGGCATACACCTTCTCGTAATGCTCGACCATCGCGTCCAGCAGAACCGGGTCGAGCAGCACCGCCGCGGCGGGAACGTCGACCACGCCCTCGGCCTGTTCCCGCCTGGCCAGGGCTTCCAGCAGCCAGGGATGAACCGACTCGTCGAACACGCAGGTTCCGGCCAACCCCCCGCGCCACGCGTCCAACGACCACTTGCGGGCACTGGCAACGTAGCTCTCCCACGGCACGCCGCCCGCCTGGTGGGTCTCGATTCTCACCCCCAGCCCCGCGACCGCCTGCCTGGCTCGCTCCTCCTGCAACTTGTCCACCAGCAGGTGAACGCTCGCCAATCGCTTGGCGGCCAGCACACGCTTCACCGTTCGGCGGAGCACCGTCTCGCCCAGCAACTGGTCAGTAAGCCGCGAGCGCCTCCCCGAAAAAGTGCGCTCCAAATCAGCAGTAATCGCGGCAATGATCTTCACTCAGCACGCAGCACTTTCAGCTCAGCACATTCTCTGTGCCATCGCCCGGTCAAATCGCGCAATGCCCTCGCTGAGAATCTCCTTCAGCGCCTCTGCCCCCTCGATCACGCCTTCCACAAATCGCAGATCGCGGGCTAGCTGGGCCCTGGCCAATTCGATTCCCTCCGTCTCAGTCAGCTTCAGCCGCCGGTCGGCGCTGAACCGTTGCAGCTCGGCATGCTGCGAGACCGCACTGATCATCTGGTAGGCATGGTCGTGCCCGTCGATCCTGACCCGCAGGGCATCCACCGCCGCAATCCTGCGATTGAACGCCGGGGGATCATTCAGCAGCGTCTCCAGTTCCTTGAGCAGGGCGACCATCTCCTTGCAGTCGACCACCATCTCGTCCACCTCTTCGATCCGTCGGCCAAGCTCCCTTCGCCCCGCCTCCAATCGTGACGGGTCGTGCCACCGGGTCTTCTCACGATAGGCCAGCAGCTCGCCGGGAATCGGCCGGGTGCAGTACTGACCGGCGGCCTCCGCCAGACTCATGACCCGCGTCCCCGCCTTGCGGACACCGCCCTCGGTCGCATCGATCACCCGGCCGGGCACGGTGCTGAAGTCGCCTTCGAACTGCTGCAGGTAGGTGAACAACTGTTCGTCGGTGTAAACGGCGCGACCCTGGACATCCTTGACCTTCATCAGGATGTGCCGGGTGCGCACAATCCGCTCCCATTCCATCATCTCGATGGTTGAGAACCGGTTGAGCTGAGGACGCCACAAGCCATGGATGGCCACGCCTGGTGAGTAGTACACATGATTGGTGTAGGCCAGATCCTGACCCACCAGAATGATTGGATCGCAACCCATGTACAGCGCCAGGTAGAACGCCAGGTGAGCGACGGTCGCACCGGCCTTGAGCCCGTCACGGGCGGCCAAACGGTCGCCGACGCACAGCCGGGCGAAGCTGTTGCTCAATACCGAAATCGGCCCGGGATAGTGATCGGGCACGTGCCAGGTCACCTTCGGCTCAATCACCAGATGAGTCTGACTCACCTCCCCGATGCCCTCGAAGAACCGCTTGGACATCTCGTGATAGTCCAGCGCGGTGACGAAGTGCGGTCGGATCCCGCGATCCAACAGCGTCTTGAACGTCGTCTGCACCGCCACCAGGACCGCCCGGCTCTGCAAGTCCGCCAACTGGTCGATGTTCTTCCGCAGCGACGGGCCGGCGGAAACCACGATGCCCGGGTATCCCTTGAATCGGTCTCGCAGCGGATCTATGGGCGGCGTCGAAAGATAGATCGGCAGATTGTTGGTGATGTTGCGACAGGTGATACGCGAGTTGGTCACCAGCGTCACCAGACTCATGCGGCAGTAGGTCATGAAGTCCGCGATCATCTTGCGGAGAGCGGCGTGGAACGGGCCGGCCACGCGCTCCGACGGCGGATGGCTGACGAACTTGGCCCCCATCATCATCAGCGTGCTGTGGGGCTCCAGCCGGCTCTGCATCTCGCCCTTGTCTTCGGTGGTGAGAATGATGCAGCGGTCTCTGGCAAACAGATCGGCCACGTCCACCGTCTCGAGCGCCGCCTTGAGCATGCCCAGGTTCGGCTCGGTCACCACCAGGAAGGCGTCGCCCTTCAGCCTAGCAGCCAAGGCTTTGAGGTGGTGGCCCAGCCCGAAGCCGCTGACCACGTAGCAGAAGTCCTCGCCCACCTCCACGCTGCCGGCGAACCGTGCGGCTTCGGCCAGCGGATCTACCTTGCTGTGCAGCGACACCGGTCGATCGGAGCCCGGCGGCAAGACCGAGGCCGTGGGTACGCCGGTCCTGGCCGCCTCGACCGCGATCGAACCGTCCGGCTCATACTCGTCGATCCGCTGGGCCAGGCGATTGTCACAGCGGAACAGGGCCGCCATGTTCCGGCAGTAGACCTCATCCCGGGCCAGTGAGTTGCTGGGGGTGTCGGCAGCCATACGCGGCTCATGATAGCCGGATTTCGGCGGCACGAGAACCTTCACCGCTGGTGCCCGCCCATCGCGCTATCCTACTTCGTCCGGAATCATCCCGCCCGTCCCGGTCAGGCACCGACTCCAGACCGCCCCCCCGTACCTCCATCAAGGAATTCGGTGTATAATGCCCGCGGGCAACACCCCTGGACGCCCCGAACCGGTGGAGGCATGTCATGATCGTTCTTGGTCTGATTCTCGTTTCTCTCGCGATGCTGGCTCTCGGCGCTTTTGGCTATGCTCCCCTGATCGGCCGGATCATTGGTGAACGCCGCGACCGCATGACGCCGGCCGTGGCGGTGAACGACGGTCGGGACTACGTGCCAACCCGCACGCCGGTGGTTTTCGCCCACCATTTCGCATCTATCGCCGGCGCCGGTCCGATCATCGGCCCGGTTCTAGCCCTCTATTACGGCTGGCTGCCTGCCGTCGCCTGGATTCTGCTCGGGGGAGTGTTCCTGGGGGCGACCCACGACTACGTGGTTACCCACATGGCCATGCGCGAAGGAGGCAAGAACATCACCGTGGTCGCCAGCCGGTACGTGGGGGCCGGGGCCTTCCTCATGCTCCTGGTTCTCCTTGTGGCCCTGCTTGCTCTGATCTGCGCCGCGTTTCTGGATCTCTCGGCCACCGCCCTGACCTCCACCGTGTCACTGACCCGCCTCGAGCTCACTCCTGAGCAGAGCATGTTCCGCCTCGAAGGTGATATGGCGGTCATCGGCGGAATCGCCTCGACCTCGGTGGTGGTGATCACCCTTTTCTCGCCTTTCATCGGCTACCTGTACATCAGGCGCCAGACTCCGGTATGGGTCTGTTCTCTGCTGGCACTGATCATCTGCACGGTCTCGATCCTGGTGGGGCTCATACTGCCGATGCAGGTGAACCCCGAGACGTGGAAAGTGCTGATCAGCGCCTATGTCCTGGTAGCCGCCGGCGTGCCGGTGTGGTTCTTCCTGCAGAGCCGCGACTTCATCAATGTGCACATCCTCTACGTCGGCATCATCTTCGTGGTCGTCGCGGTCATCGCCGCCGCGATCCGGGGCGGAGGCGGAGAGGCCGCGGACGCGGCGACTGCCATTCCCATGCTGAATTGGTCTGATGCCTCGGCAAAGCTCGGACCCGGCTGGCCGGTGCTGTTCATCACCATTGCCTGCGGAGCCGTGAGCGGATTTCACAGCCTCTGCGCCGGGGGAACCACCTGCAAGCAGCTCACCAACGAGATCGCGGCTCGGCGAGTGGGTTACTACGCTATGCTCCTGGAAAGCCTCCTGGCGATCTGCGTGGTGTGCTGCCTGTTGGTCGGTGCTTCGATGAGTCACTACCTCGCCGACTGCTATCCTGCATCCGGCAAAGGCAACGCGGTGCTGACATTCGCCATGGCCGTCGGCCACACCGCCAACGTCGGGCTCGGCTTGCCGGTTTCCGCTGGGGCCCTCGGGGCCATGCTTCTGCTCGAGGGCTTCCTGGTGACGACACTGGATACGGCCATCAGGTTGACCCGCTACATGATCGAGGAAGGTTGGGCTACCCTTTTCCGACGCTACGACGTCTTCGCTGACGTCGATCAGACCCGCCCCGTGGAACTCGAAACCAGGGCCAAGACGGGCACAGATGAACTGGCCGGGACGGGTGGCCTGACGCTGAACGCCCCGCCGGTAAGCACCATGGTACCCCGGCAGCCGGTCATCGCCACACGCGGTCTCACTCGAGCGGGTCTGTCCTTCCTTCGCCACTACTGGGTCAACTCCGGCCTGGCGGTCTTCTTCATGCTGATGCTGGGCTGGGGTAACGGCTACAAGGCCCTGTGGAGCATCTTCGGCTCGGCCAATCAGCTCTTGGCCGCCCTGGCGCTCTTGATCGCCACCTGCTGGCTGATCAGCCGCGGCCGGTCGGCCTGGTTCACGCTGCTGCCAACCGCGTTCATGATGGTGACTTCGGTGACCATGCTGATCCGGCTTCTGGCAGTGGATTACCTCCCCAAGTGGCCCGGCTCCGCGCCGTTGGTCATCGCCGACATCATCGTGCTGAGCATGACTGCGGGAGTGATGACCCTGGCGGCGCACCGCTGGTGGACCGCGGTCCGAGAGACTCGGGCGGCGGCCGCGGTGTGAGCGCGATCACCCGTAGCCCAGTTCGCGAAGCTGGCGCTCGCTGAGGCCGAAGTGGTGGCCGACCTCGTGCAGGACGGTGGTCTTGATCTGCTCGATCATCTGCCGCCTGGTGCGGCACATCCGTTCGATGTTGCTCTGGTAGATAACGATCCGCTCGGGATAGCGGTAGGTCTGATCTACGTGCCGCTCGGTCAGAGGCGTGCCATGGTACAGGCCGAGAATGCCGCGCGGGTCGCGGGCCTTGATGTCCCTGCAAACCTCCGGGCTGGGCATGTCCTCGATGTCGATCGCGATATCCTGCAGATAGGAATGGAACCCCTCAGGAATCGCCTGAATGGCCTCATCAACCACCGCCTCAAACTCGTCGTCGCTCAGATGCAAGACAACACCCGCCGCTCAGCTTCTGCGGCCGTCGCCAGCCTCGCGTACCGCTGGCCTCGCCATCACCGCATCGATACAATGCCCCGGCGTGGAAAAGCCATCCAACCCGAGTCTCTATGTCGGAGTATAATCCGTGCCTCACTCGAAACCAATGTCGCGTGTCGCTCCACCCGTCGCCCTGATCGCCGTGCTGGTCGTCGTCGCGGGTTGTGGGCCCATGGCCTACAAGATCACCCCAGTCCCGGCCGATCAGGCACTCGAGGAATCGGTCGTTCTCAAGGACAAGGGCCTGGCCCTGTCCAAGATCGCCCTGATCGACGTCGAGGGCATCATCATGGACGCCCGCAAGCCACACCTGTTCGGCGAGGGTGAGCATCCCGTGTCGCTGCTGACCGAGAAACTGGACAAGGCGGCGAGTGATTCCATGGTCAAGGCCGTCATTCTGCGCATCAATTCGCCGGGCGGCACCGTAACCGCCAGCGACCTGATGTACAACGAGGTCAGACACTTCAAGCAGGCTACCAACGGCACGCGGCCAGTTGTAGCCGTGCTCATGGACGTGGCTGCCAGCGGAGGTTACTACATCGCCTGCTCGGCCGACGAGATCGTTGCTCACCCGACCACCGTCACCGGCAGCATCGGCGTGATCATGCAGATGGTCAATTTCAGCGACACAATGAACAAGATCGGGGTCAGCGCCGACGCCATCACTTCCGGAAAGATGAAGGACGCCGGCTCGCCGTTGCGGAAGATGAAAGCCGAGGAGCGCGAAGTATTCAAGAAGATGGTCGACCAGTTCTACGATCGGTTCGTGGACGTCGTCGCCACCGGCCGGCCCAAACTGACCAAGGCCAGGATTCGGGAAGTGGCCGACGGCCGGGTTTACTCGGCGGGGCAGGCTCTGGACCTCGGCTTCGTCGACCGGATCGACGATCTGCGCGGCACGGTCGGAGTCCTCAAGAAGCAGCTCGGGCTCAGCCGCGTCCAGGTCGTAACCTACGACCGGCCCCTGGGCTGGAAACCGAATCTCTACGCGGCTGAACCCGGAAGTGGCCCGCAGGTGAACCTGATCAACGTGGACTTGCCCGAGACCTGGCCGCGCACCACTCCGCAGTTCCTGTACCTCTGGGTGCCCGGGCTGCTATAGAAGTATAAAGTTCTCTCAACGGCCGCGGTCCACCTGGCGACGATTCATCGCTACGGCGATGCGCATGCATCGTCTGCCGGGCGACCAGATCCGCGCTCACACGGGCCGCGAGCATCCCGCGGTCCTCCCCGGCAGCAGCGGCCTCGGCCGATAGACTATCACGAGAGCTTGTCGCTTCTTTGCTGTGGGCCTGCCGGACCTGACCAACGCACCAGACGCAGCCACCGACCAGGACGATGGAAAGCAGCAGACGATGCCAGTTCACGGGACACCCCTTTCGTGGTTTGAGGGCCTCCATTGCCCCACACCCACGGCCACAAGGACCGCCCGAATCCGTCCACGCCGGCGAGCACAACCCAGGGGTGATCTCGCCGGAAACGGGGTGATTACCCTAGAAGCCGCCGACTGTCAAGCGACGCCGACAGGCTCTACCCACCTTGGCCCCACCCGACCTTCCCTGTCACCGCTCCAGCCGCTACCATGGTCATTCTTGCGGGCCCAGTCCGCCCGCATCGTTTCGGCTTGGCCCCATTCACGAGAAAGGAGCTCTCATGAAGCTTGTGACCTGCACGGCAACGACGGCCTTGGTCATCGGCCTGCTCACGACCGCATTATTTGCCCAGAGTGCCGAATTCAATGGCCTCCACATGAATATGGGAAATCTATCCAGATTGTCGAATGCCAAGACTCGGTCTATCTCCGCCGAGAACTTCAACGGCGAGAAGGGAAAAGGTGGAATGGCCACCGAGGGCACCGGCAAGAACGCGTCTCGCGACCTGGGACAGGGCTGGAAGGTGTCCCCATCCGTGGGCATCAAGGCCAAGAAGACCTTCACTTTGGCCGAGATCCAGGGTCCGGGTGCGATTCAGCAGATCTGGTTCACACCCACGGGCCACTGGCGCTACCTGATCCTGCGGATCTGGTGGGACGGCGAGGCGGAGCCCTCGGTCGAGGTGCCGATCGGCGACTTCTTCGCCTGCGGGTGGAACGAGTATGCCCAGGTCACCTCGTTGCCGGTGTGCGTGAATCCGGGCAGTGCCTTCAACTGCTACTGGGTCATGCCCTTCCGCAAATCCTGCAAGATGACCGTCGAGAACATCGGCGAGAAGGATGAGACCCTCTACTACCAGATCAACTACACCCTGACCGATGTGCCGGCGGACGAGGCTCAGTTCCACGCCCAGTTCCGCCGCGCCAATCCGCTGGCCTACAAGGATGTCTACTCCCTGGTGGACGGCATCAAGGGCAAGGGCCACTATGTCGGCACCTACATGGCCTGGCAGGCGAACAGCAACGGCTGGTGGGGCGAGGGCGAGATCAAGTTCTACCTGGACGGCGACAAGGAGTTTCCGACCATCTGCGGGACCGGCACTGAGGACTACTTCTGCGGCTCTTACTGCTTCCTGGTCAAGAACCCGATGACCGGCAAGGAGGAGTACCGCGAGTACACCACCCCCTTTGCGGGCATGCCCCAGGTCATCCGGCCGGATGGCGTCTACAAAGCCAACACCCGCTTCGGGCTATACCGCTGGCATATCATGGATCCGATCCGTTTCGAAACCGACCTGAAGGTGACCATGCAGGCCCTGGGCTGGCGTTCGGCGGGGCGCTACCTGCCGCTGAAGGACGACATCGCGTCCGTGTCCTTCTGGTATCAGACCGAGCCGCACGCTCCATTCCCCAAGCTGCCGGGCAAGGACGATCTCGAGGTGAACTGAACGGCTGGGCAAGGCTGAATCACAGGGTATTCAACAGACAGGAGAAGCTGAACATGCCGAGCAACAGACCATGGTTGTGGGTGGTGGCCATTCCGGTCGCCTTTTGGATCGGATCGCTGGCCGCCCCGGCGGCAGATGCTCCCCGAGGCAAGGACATCCCCAAGCCGCCAAAGCTGAACTGGGAGAAGAAGCAGCTGAAGGACGACCTCAACGAGGGCATCGCCGTCGGTGACATCAACAACGACGGCACGTTGGACATCAGTTCGGGCACCAGCTGGTACGAGGGCCCCAGCTTCAAGGCCCGTCCTCTGCGCGAGCTGCAAATCGACAACGAGGAATTCATGACCAGCAACAGCGAGCACCTGTTCGACCTCAATGGCGACGGATTCCTCGATGTCATCTCCGGCTCATGGTTCTCGGACAAGCTCTTCTGGTACGAGAACCCGGGCCCAAAGGGTTTCGACGCAGGCAAAGCGTGGGCCGAGCATCTGGTCGTTGACGGCCAGAACGCCTGCGAGGGCACGCTGCTTGTAGACCTCGACGGCGACAAGGCCCCCGAGATCGTGGTCAACAGCTGGGACGAGAACAAGCCGATGACCGTCGTTCGCATCACCCCGGGCAAAGGCGGGCAGATGCCCAGGTTCATGCGGATCGATGTCGGCGACAAGGGCCATGGGCACGGCATCGTGGTGGGCGACGTCAACGGCGACAGGCGGCCGGACATCGTCGTGCCCAAGGGTTGGTTCGAACAGCCGGCCGAGGGTCCCTGGACTACCAAGTGGAAGTTCCACCCTGGCCTGGAACTCACCCACACGTCGCTGCCAGGGCTGATCGTCGATGTGAACAACGACGGCAAGAACGACATCGTCATCGGGCACGCCCACGACTACGGTCTGTTCTGGCTCGAGCAGGGACCGGCCAAGGACGGCGAGATCACCTGGACCCGTCACGACATCGACCAGAGCATCTCCCAGTATCATTGCCTGATCTGGGCTGATCTGGACGGCGATGGCAGGAACGAGGTCGTCACCGGCAAACGCTGGCGCGGGCACAAGGGCGCCGATCCCGGCTCGGCCGACCCCATCTGCGTGGTACGCTACCTGTGGGACCCGGCCAAGAAGGCGTTTGAACGTGACGCTATCACCTTCAACGACAAGGTTGGCACGGGCATGCAGATTCGAGCGGTCGATCTGAACCGAGACGGCAGACTCGATATCGCCGTGGCCGGCAAAACCGGAACGTACGTCTTGTTCAACAAGGGACCAGCCAGAAAGTGATTCGAGTGTCCTTCGCCGTCTGCGTGTACAGCGAAGGAGTTGAACAACGATCCAACAATAAGACGGAGAAAAGGACGCCCCTCCGGCCTTCTTCTCCCCGTCTTTGTTTGTCATTGTCGGCGAACGGAAGGGGCGAGGACATGCAGGACCGCGGCGGCTGCCCGCCCATTCGGGCCGCCTCACTTCTCACCGCGCATTTCTCACTTCCGCAGCTCGGCGACCTATCCGATGTACAGGCCCTCGATCCGAACCTGTACACCGTGCTTGCCCTTGCTGATGAAGTTGACCAATCCGCTGTGCCGCCACTGAAGCATACACCGCCGAGGCATGAACCAGTAGCGCATCCCGATCTTCAACTCCGCGCGGGTATCCTTGACCAGCCCTTCGTAGGCCTCGGCCGAGTAGTAGCCGATGTCCTTGTGAGCGCCGGCACGTGGGCTCAGCGGGCCGGTCACACACCAGACAATCACGCCGGTCCGCGGCTCGACGTTCATGACCACGCCGCAGTGGGTGATCGGGCATCCGCAGGACATGCCCAGCGGCCGGCCGATGACGAGGTCCCCGCGGGTGATGTTCATCTCGCGGGTGATGAGGGGATTGTGCGGCAGCATGGTCTCGCGCGGGCCGGGCTCGTTCGGGAAGGTGTCGAGCACGAAATCGAAATCGCGGCCAAGCGAGTCCTTGTGGGCCACACCTTCGTGCGCGTCGCCCATTTCGTAGGCGGCGCAGCTTTCCGCGCACGCCGAGGCCTTGACGGCGGGCGCAGCGCAGGCAACGGGCGCGGCGAACTTGGCTGCCGGACGTGCGACGCAGCCCGCTCCATTCTTGTGGGCGCAGCGCTTGATCTCGCCGGGCCGCTCTAGCACGGCCTTGGCGAACTCCGCACAGGACCGCCGGCCGCATAGCCCGCAATCCAAGCCAGGCAGATCGCTCAGGATGGACTGCAGTTCGGGCGTAACACTCGACATGGCTCACCTCTTCCTTCTCACTTCTGACTTCCGAAATCGCCGACGGCGGCATCACCCTTCACTCGCCGCGGTAGAAGATATCCGTATTCAGCGGCCGAACGACACCGAAATGCTGCTTCCAGCCGATCTCCTTCTTGCCGACGCAAATGGTGCAGGTGCCCACCGGCGGATTGCCGCGCAGGTAAAGCGGGTAGTTCACCTCCGGGCTCTGTTCCAGTTGACGAACCAGCGGGTCCACACCAATGCCGTAGAGCGCGTCGGTCTCGATGATCCGCACGCCGGGCACCGCCTCGAGAATGCGAGCCCGAAACACCTCGCGCTCAGCCTGC
Source organism: Phycisphaerae bacterium (assembly GCA_018003015.1). NCBI lineage: Bacteria > Pseudomonadati > Planctomycetota > Phycisphaerae > Phycisphaerae bacterium. Next base: position 72,480 of record JAGNEZ010000015.1, read on the forward strand.
GAGATCAGGTCAATCTTGGTCACGATGGCCACATCCGCCAGCGACAGCATGGGACCGATCTTGCGCGGCAGATTCATGCCACTGGTCGCCTCCAGCACCACCAGACCCAGCGAGCCCTCAATGTACGGGGAGCATCGCAGGCACAACCCAGCCGTCTCGACAAGCAGGAAATCCGCCACCTCCTCCTCGGCCCATTCGATGGCCTCACCCAGAACCATGACGTTGCAGTGGTCCGGGCACAGCTCGCCCGAGTAGACTTTCTTAACCGGAATACCGAACTCCTCGCCGAACAGAGTGTCCTCGTCGGCGTATTGCACGTCGATCTTCAAGTAGGCCGGGCGCCGACCGTTCCCGATCAACCGGCGAACGACTTGCTTGAGAATCGTAGTCTTGCCGCTCGTCGGTGGACCGGCGCAGATGACTGCTCTCATGCTGGTTTGACTCCTTGTTGTAGCAGGATTCATGCGGCTGGCCGGTAGCCCATGGCCTGCAGCCTCTCGCCGACAACGCTAGCGGTCAGTTGCTCGCCTTCGCGGATCTTGTGACGCAGGTAGAGGAGCAGATCGTCCAGGGTCTTGATTTCCTCAGCGACCAGACGCTCTTCTTCGGCGGTAAGGATGACCTTGCGCATGCCGCCCTGACGCATCACGATGCGGTAGTCGGAGAGCAAGGCGATCCGCGGGTCGTGGGTGACGAAGATGAAGACCTTGCGGTAGGCCCGCAGCAGCTCCAGGGCCTTGGTGCGGTGAATGCCGGCGTTCTCGATTTCGTCCAGCAGGATGATCGGAGCGTTGCCGATGATGACCGCGTCTGCGATCAGCAGGGCCCGGGTCTGGCCGCCGGACAGCTCGGTCATCGGGTTGCTGAGGATCAACGGTTCCCCGGTGAGCTGGTTGGCGAAATCGACCGTCTCTTGTACCACGGCCTCCGGATGCTCCACACCCCGGATGGCGGCGTGGGTCCTGAGGAACCTGTCGACCGGAAGGTCGGAGAGGAAGTTGGTGTGCTGGGAGATCAACGCGATCGGGTTCTTGGAGGGGTCCCAGGCGATCTCCTCCGGCGGCAGCGATCCGTTGATCAGGACGCTTCGCCGGGACGGGGTGTTGCGGTTGGCGAACAGCTCAATATCGTTGATCAGCGTGGTCTTGCCGCATCCGGTCGGCCCGACGATGCTCACCACGTCACCCATATTGAGGGTCACTCGTTCGACCGGCTCTTTCTCGCCGACCTTGGTGCACCCGCCCAGAATCGTGATGCTGTCGATTCGCACGAGTCTCATCTCTCCTGAGTGCGTTTCTGTTGCCGTGTGGCACCGGCGTCTCACCGATGGACCCTCAGGCTCATGGCGTACGTTCCGCCTGGGCCCACAATCGGAGCGTTCGGCAACGCGCAAGCACATTCCTACTCGTCAGAACCTCATCACCGGGCAGGCCCCTCCAGCCTGCCGAGTGCTGGAGAATCCCTCCTGCATTCGCCATGCCAGCCAGAAATAGTCGCAAACACTGCCTGCCAGTCGTGATTCGCACGCTCCCGGAGAATCACATACGCCTGTTCCGTGACATGTCACCGCCGCCCTGTGGCATCGTCTCAGCATCCCATGAGATGTGACGGGGCTATGCCGGAGTCCCGTGCCTGAGGGGCGAGCATCAAGGAGCACCGGGGACCATCAGAGAACTGTTGGAGGCGGCCCTGGTAACCTCTCGGATCCACACAACTCCACCTACTTGGGCAACATGAACGAGAACGTGCATCCCGTTCCGACCTGGGACTGCAACTCGACCTTACCCCCATAGCCTTCGACGATCTTCTTGACGAGGGCCAATCCGATACCGGTGCCTTCCTGCTGATCGCGGGGTGTGAGAGTCTGGAAGATCCCGAACACCTTGTCATGGTATCTGGGGTCGATGCCGGGACCGTTGTCCGTCACGTGGAACCGCCAGCACGCGCCCGCCTCCTCACATCCGATCGTGATCCGGCCTTCCGGCTTGTCCATGAACTTGATGGCGTTGCCAATGAGGTTCTGAAACACCTGCTGCACCCGCACGCGATCCGCGACAACGACCGGAAGCGAGGACTCGACCGCGACGCGGATATGCGGCGGCGGAGAGAGTGATTCGATTACCTCCCGAACCAGGGCATCGAGGTCCACCGGGCGGCGATCCTCCTCGACCCGGCCGATGCGCGAATACTGGAGGATTCCATCGATGAGATTGTGCATCCGTCCGATCCGGCCGTGCATGAGGTCGAGCTTGCGCCTTCCCTCGTCGTCCAGCACCGCCGTGTAGTCCTCCGAAATCCACTGGGCCAACTGGCCAACCGCCCGCAACGGCGCCTTCAGATCATGGGACACGACGTAGGCGAACTCGTTCAGGGCGGTGTTGGCGGCGGCAAGCTGAGCCGTTCGCTGTTCAACCCGCTGCTCCAATTCAGCGTTGAGTCTGTGGATCTCCTCCTCCGCTCGCTTCCGTTCGGTGATGTCGGTATCGCTGCCGCGGTAGCCCCGCAGGCTCCCGTCGGCATTCAGAAGAGGAATGCCGTTGGTGGAGAGCCACGCCTGCCTGCCCTCCTTGGTCACCGCGGCGTTGACCATGTTGACAAAAGGTGCGTGTCTCTCGAAAACCGCAAAGGCGGCCTGTTTGAACGCCTCCCGGCCGGTTTCAGGGTGCAGATCGTAGAAGTGTGTTCGGCCGATCAACTCCTCGGGGCGATAGCCGAGAACGCTCTCAATCACGTCACTCAGATAAGTATAGAGGCCGTTCGGGTCGACTTCCCAGATGAAAGTCCGGCTCTGCTCGGCAAGCTGGTCAAAACGATGCTTGCTCTCCTGCAGATCCGCGGTCCGCACGGCAACCAATCGCTCCAGCTCCTCGCGGCGATGAATAATCGGACGGGTGATCGCAACGACCGCGGCAGTGAGCGCCAGGCCGACCAGGATAGCCAGCCCGCCAGCCCGTTTCGGATACAAACGTGCGAACTCCGGACCCGCGTGGGCGGACACCGCAAAGACCTTGCCAAAGGCGCAGACGGGACGCGTGGTCGCATCTCCCGTGCTGAGGCGGCCGTGATGTCCAGGAGTGGCGGCAAGCGGCTCGGGCTCTGCCCCCTCGCGCCAGAGAGCGAGCTCAAGGTGCGCTGCGCCATCTGCACCCGTCACTTGCAGGAGATCATCCATCCGCAGCACCGCCACGGCGAAGCCGCGCAGGCGGTTCGGTTCATCCAGATCGCTGACCGGTCGAAAGATCACCATTCCCTTGCGGCCACCCGCTCGTTCGGCCAGGAGGATCGGTTCCGTCGCGCTGGGCAGATTGCCGCGAATGGCCGCCTCAATGGCCTCGCGATGTCGTGGTTCGGAACCCAGATCGTATCCTCGGGCGGCTTCGTCGTTCACCAGAGGCGCCACCTGAAAGACAGGATAGTAGACCGCCCGACCGGCGGCCGGCAGCCGGTTGCCCCGGGAGTCCTTCTGCCAGATCTCAAACTCTGTCACTCCCACGAGGTGAGCTTCAGCTTCGAATCGCAACTTCTCTTCGGCGGGCACCGCCGGAATCCACTCCCATGCGTGGACCGTCTGGTTGCGGGCCAGGTGTGCGGCAAACCGCTGGAACTCATCCAGGGTCACCGTGACGCTGTTCTCGTAGAAACTCGCCAGGCTCCCCAGCCCTGTTTCTCGGATATCACGCAACTCTTCGGCGACCGCCTCGGTTCGACTCACGGCCAGCTGCATGAACGCATCGTTGCGCCGGTAGGCCTCACGTTCACTGACCAGCCACGCGGCAAACAACGTCACGATCACGCCAACCACGGCCGCCAGAACGGATTCCAGGCGCCGACCCGGGCTCAGCGACACGCCGGACATGCGGGCGCGTCTCGCCAACAGCAATGTGCCAACCCACAGGACTGCCGTCAGGGCTAGCGCAGACAGGACGGGCGGTATCGCCGCCCTAGCCAGCAACCACTTCCAGGCGCGGGCGTCGACATCGATACCCAGGACGGCCACGACCGCCTGCGAATCACGAATCGGCACCAGGGCCCTGGCCCACGCGCCCCAGCGATCGCGCGAAGGCCCTTCGACCACCTCGATGCCCGGGGCGAAGGCACGACGGCATCCCTCCGTAGCGTTGGCAGAAGCCCGCCTCGGAAAAGCGCCGTCCTTGAGGACAGCCAACTCGCTATCCACCAGTGGCACGATTCTGCCGTCGCCCGTCCGACCGATGAGGTACACGCAGCGGCACCGCGGGTCGGCCGAACAGATCGTCGCCAACTGCGTCTTGAGCCGCTGGTAGGCGGGCGCGCTCGGCTCCATTTCCGTACTCGAGAGGACCTGAATCCGTTCGAGGTCGATTCCCTGGGCCACGAGCCGCGCCTGCCTGAGCAGATCGGCCCGCATCTGGTGATCCGCCTGCGCCGCCATCCACCAGGCCACGCCGAGTGCGACCGGCAGCAGGACCAATGCACCCGCCACACACAGCCAGCGTCGCCTTCGCCCGTCTGGGATCGTGTTCACCGGGATATCGTCAGGCACTGTCGGAGCCCTCGCAGGATGAGGCCGGCGTTTGGCCTGCCTTCGGCATATCCACGCCGGCCGCCGTAACTGACGCTGTCCCTTTGAGTTGTGGCAGGCGAACCAGATGCCAGGCTACCGCCGGAAGAGATGGGCTCGAGCGATGACGTCTGTCGACTGCACCTCGCACCCGACCATCGTGAAGCCACGTTCGTCATGCCGAGCCATGCCTGCTCGGCATCATGCGCCCCACCGCGCACTCCTCTCGACGAAGATGCGATCGGCACTCCGGGCCGCCCGGTCGGTGATCCAGTCCGTGCTACCGCTTCCAACCCCATTGTAGCAGACTCATCCCGGCCACCATAGGATCCGGGCGAACGCTGCGTGACCAGGCTTCGGCGCCACGTCGCGATCATGGCGCTTCTCACCCGCGCAGACCGGCGGGCGCGTGCAGCCCTGCCAGTGCAACCGGACGAGCTTCTTGATTGAGGCCTCTGAGCTGGTGTACTCGCTCGGTGAGCTTGCCTGTCCGGTGTCGCTGCGGGGCCTCGGACTTGATCGGGCAGGGGCCGGGCCTATGATGATCTTGAGCCCTTGAAGGGTATCCAGTTCGTCCGGGGGTTGTCGACCGGACCGATCACATACCCCTAGCGCCGCCCGGGGCGGTAAGGAGATGCCGTATGACTCGACACGTTCTCGCGAGCCTAACCGTTCTTCTGGCTTTCTCGGCCGGTGCCTCCTGGGGCGCCGATTCCGAAGTGCTGTGGCAGATCGGCAAAACCAACAAGGACTACCATGACCTGGGCAACGCTGGCGACGTGTTCGGTGGATACACCAAGGCGTTTCCCAGAGATGTGCGCTTCACCGTCGGCAAGAGTGATCCGGCCAGGGATTTCAGTGCTTCCCATCCCGGACCGCTGGACGCCTGGGCCGGCAACAAGACCCACCCCTTCCGAATCACCTTCGACTTGCAGGGCCCTTCAGCATCCGCATACGAGCTGAGAATCGACATACTCGACACCCAAGGCAGCTTCGGCCCGACGCTGCGGGTCAAGGTCAATGAGCAGAGCACCGAGATCCCGCTGGAACGAGGCGCCGGTGACATGGTGGTGCTCCATCCGGAAATGGGGAAAACCCGGGCCCTCAAGTTCATGATCGCGGGAGCCACGCTCAAACCGGAAGGCAATACCATCGAACTGACCGTGACTCGGGGCTCTTGGCTCCTCTACGACGCGATCTCGCTGGCCAAGCTGACGCTGGAGGCGAATGTCGCACCCAACCTCTCTGTCAAACCAAGCCTTTTCTTCGTCGAGAAAGAAGGCCAGCTTCAGCAGGAGCTGGCCGTTTCGGTCGATCGCCTCCTGACCACGGACCTGGTGAAGATCGAGGTCCGCAGTGGCGACAAGCAGGTCGGGTCCGGTACGCTGGGCAGGCCGATGTTCGGCATCGCCAGCGGACCGCTGCACGTGGCCGAGACGACCACCGAACGAGAGCTCGTCGTAACCGTCTCCGCGGGCTCGCAAGCCATCACCGCCAAGGTCACCCAGAAGCCGCGGAAGAAATGGCGGATCTACTGCGCGCCCAGCACCCACACCGATATCGGTTACACCGCTCAGCAGGAGGCGGTTATCGCCCTCCACAACCGGAACACCGATCTGGCTTTGGAATTGAGCGCCGAGTTTCCACTCTACCACTGGAACCTGGAGTCGTCGTGGGCGGCCCAGATGTGGCTGCGCGATAATCCGCCTTACCGCCATGAGGAACTCTACAAGGCCGCCCGCGAACGTCGGGTCGGGATCGAGACCACCTACTTGAACATGCTCACCGGTCTGTGCTCGGACGAGGAGCTGATCCGCAACATGTATTACAGCGCCCGGCTGCACCGCGAGCATGGCGTGCCTTTCGAGAGCTACACGCTGACCGACGCCCCGTCGCACGTCTGGAGCCTGCCGAGCATCCTGGCCGGCGCGGGCGTCCGCCACATCAGCATCGGTTCGAACCAGACCCGGGCACCCATCCTCAAGCAGAACCTCCATCACAAGTGCCCGTTCTGGTGGGAAGGACCGGACGGGCAGCGGGTTCTGCTCTGGAATACTTCCGGCTACTCCCAGGCCGGCAACATCGGCCTACGCGAGGGCATGGCCCGCATGCGTCAGGCAATCGAAAGCGATCTGATGTGGTGGAATGGGCGCAGCGACTATCCGTACGACGCCATCCTGCTGCACGGGGCCTACTCGGACAACGTGGCCATCGGCCGGGACATCGCCGAGTCCATCACCGAGTACAGCAAGCACTACGCTTACCCCAAGGTCCTCCTGTGCAGCAATGACACATTCATGAAGCACATCGAGAAGAACTTCGCAGACAAGATCCCGGTGGTCCGCGGCTGCGGCGGAAGCTGGTGGGAGGATGGGGCGGGTTCGAGTGCGGTCGAGACCGCGATCACTCGCGTCGCCCATCAGGACATCATCGCCGCGGAGACCGCCTGGGCCGTAGCCACAGGCGGCAAGCCCATTCCGCCATCAACACAAGCCACGTTCGACAAGGCATGGGACAACATCTTGCTCTACGACGAGCACACCTGGGGCGCACACAACAGTATCGCTGAGCCGGATTCGGATTTCGTCACCCGCCAGTGGGCGGTCAAGGCTCAGTATGCCTACGATGCGGCCGACACGAGCAAGCGTCTCCTCGATCAGGCCTTGGTGGAACTGGCCGGGCAGGTGAACGCCTCCGATAACTCGCTGCTGGTGTTCAACCCTGCCGGCCGAACCAGGACCGGCCTCGTCAAGGTCGATCTGCCCCGCGAGTTGGGCATCACCGACGAGCAGGGCGCACTCGTGCCCAGCCAGATCGTGCGGCAGGATGTCATGGACGTGGTCACCAAGATGTTCCGGGCATCCGACGTGCCCGCCGTCGGCTATCGCACGTACAAGTTGATCAAGGAGACGACCAGGCCCGCAGTTCCTCCGCGATTCAATGGCACAGTACTGGAGAACGACTTCTACAAGGTCAGCTTTGATCCGGCCACCGGCGGCATCCTGAGCCTGCTCGACAAGAAGCTCAACAAGGAGTTGGTCGATGCCGCAAGCAAGTACCGGCTCGGCCAACTGGTGTATGCGGCCGGCGGCAAGTGCGTCGACCAATACAACGTCGATTGCCCGAACTTCGCAGCAGTGCAATTCTCCTCGCCGGAAAAAGCCAGGATCGAGGCCGGGCTTGCCGGGCCGGTCTATACCAGCGCTCGGACCGTAGCCAACATGCCCATGTTCCACAGGATCGAACTGGAAACCCTCCTGTACGAGCAGGAGCGGCGGGTCGATTTCGTCGTCCGGCTGAACAAGAAAATGACCCGCGAGAAGGAAGCGGTCTACATCGCCTTTCCATTCGCCGGCGTTGAGCCCAGGTTCCGGTACGAGATCGGCGGCGGCAGCGTGCGACCCAACGAGGACCACTGGCCAGGCGGCTGCCGCGACTGGTTCAGTGTGCAGCGCTGGGTGACGGTCAACACGAGCGACGTCGGCGTGGTCTGGTCGGCGGTGGATACGCCGCTGATCACCCTGTGCGATATGACACCGGGCAAGTGGCTCGACGAACTACCGATCACCAACGGCACGGTGTTCGCGTACGCACTGAACAACTACTGGTTCACCAACTACAAGGCCGGCCAGGACGGCGAGTTCGTCTTCCGCTACAGCCTGACCAGCGACGCCCGAGCTGAGCCGGCCACCGCAACGCTGTTCGGCGAGGATGTGCAATCGCCGATGCGTGCGGTTCGCCTGTTTGCAGGCCGCCGATCACCGAAGCAGCCGACGACGGCCAGCCTGTGCGAGGTGCAACCGGCTAACGTCATCGTCACCGCGGTCAAGCCGGCCGACGACGGCAGGGGCGTGATCGTCCGCGTGCGCGAGACCGCGGGCCAGGCCACCGAAGCGAAGGTCGCGGTCAGGTTCCCGGGAGTGGCCCGGGTAACCGGCTGCGACCTCGTCGAACGGAACAGAGATGCTCTACCGGTGACAAATGGTCAGGTCACGGTGAAACTCGCTGCGAACGCGATGGCCGCGATCCGACTGGAAACGGGGGCAGAACGGCGGTGAGGGCAGGAGATGCACATGCGACCGGAAGACATCCTCGAGTTGTTGCGGCTTCATCCTTTCGAACCGTTCCGGCTGCATCTGAGCGACGGAGCGAGTTACGAGATCTGGCACCCGGACATGGCCATTGTTCAGCGGTCCAAAGTGATCGTGGCGGTGCCCGGCCCCGAGGGCCCCGATGGCCCCGCCGAGGGAGTCGTGCATTGCTCACTCAGCCACATCACGCGGACTGAACCGGCCGACCGCTCCGGCATGACGGCGTGAGAACCCGTCCCGAAAGGCCACGGCCTCGGTTCGATGCCGGCCTGGCTCCGCCTCCGCGGTCTCGCCCGTTGCGATGCGCGAACGTCAACACAGGTCAGACCACCGGGACGGACCCGGTGGCTCACTGCAGCCCGACGCCGGCATCACTCCCCGACGGTCACCGTCTTGGTCACATAGCGGGTATTGTTACGCTGGTCGGTGACCCTGAGGGCGATGCGGTGCTCGCCGGCATCGAGGTTCTCGATTGTGAATGAAACCGACTCGTTGGGCGAATCGAAGATGTCATCCAGAGCCGCCAAAGGGATCCACTTCTCACCGCTGTCCACATTGTAGCTGGCCGCGGTGATCGCCGAGAGGGCGTCGGTCAGGGTTGCGTTGACCGTCACCTTGTTGCGGCCCTCGCCCACGGCCACCCCCAGGGTCATTTCGGGAGCAGTGTTGTCCACGGTGATCGGATCACTGATGCGAGCCTCAGTGAGCTGCGTGCCCGGGGGATTGGTCGGACGATCGTCGGCCAGCACACGGAGTTCGTACTTGCCGTCGGGAACGGTCAGCGAATCCCAGACATCAAACGGCTCCTTCACTTCCTTGGCCTTGCGGATCCACCGCTTGCTGCCCTGCTCGCGGTAGAACACCGTGAACTCGAGCGTGTCCTGGTTGGGATCTTCAGCCTTCCACATGGCCACCCACACGTTGTCGGGTTTCGGGGCCGCGTCCTGCTCTCCGCCGCCTCCGAAGGCGCTGCCGGCCAAAGCCTTCACCTTGGGGGGACCGGCCGGATCTTTGGCCGCTTCCCGGAGCGGCAGGACCTTGAGCTCGGGAATGCGCGGCGGGCGGTTCTCCTCGATTCGCGGGATCTGCAGCCGGCGCAGGATCGCCGTTGCCGCGGGCACGCTACTCTCGAACGTCAACCGGTACTGCAGGAAGCGAGCCCCGGTCGAGGAAATCTGCTGGGGCGAGGTTGCGTCCATCTCCGCAGACCACTCGTCCCACTGCTCTGCTTCTTCGCTGTGGACATTTCCGCTCCGCGTCGCCACGGTCAACTTGGCGCCCTGAGGAATGGTCGCATCCCAGGAGATGCGCCCCCACTTGACGATTTGGGCGGCGTCCAGCGGCTTGCTGACCAGCGTGCCCTTGGAGGCGTAGCCGTCGGACAGCCGGACCAGGGACGAGGGATTGGCGGTGCCGATGATCAGTTCGCCCTTGGGCTGACGGAGAATGCAGGTTGCCTGGTTGACCTTGAGCTTGGCCAGGATCAGGGTCTTTTCATCAGCGGGCGTAATCGCGTAGATCCGCCCTTCGTTGCCGGTGGCCGCGAAGATCGTTCCCTCCGCCTCGGCCATGGCCAGGATCATGACCGGTTCCCGGAAGACTTCGGTTACGAAGCCATCGGTATCGACGCGATAGATGGCATTGCCTTCGCCCTCGGGTCCGGCCGGCCCCGCCGGTCTGCCGACTCGCTTGGCCGCGGCCGCAGCTGTGGCCGCTTTCCTGGCCTCATCCTCGCTGGCCGACGGCTTGGAAGTCGGCGTGGAGTCACCCGGCTTGCTGGGTCGACTCTGAGCGGCAGGTCGGCTCCCCGCCGGCCGCGAGGGCGGGCGGTCCGGCTTGCCGGCGGTGGCTTCGGCGGGAGTGCGCCCGGGGCGCGCGTTCGCGGCCGAGGCCGTAGCAGCGTAGATGTTGCCCTCCTCGTCGAGGACGATCGAGCTGACCTCCGCTTCCTTGGCGTCATAGAGAACGAAGATATTGCCGTTGGCCGGATTGGCGCGGAAGATCAGCCCCTCCTCATCCGTGCCGCCGTAAAGCATGCCATCCGGACCGATGGCCAGGCAAAGGATACTCTTGGGCTTGGGCTTGACCTGGGCGAGGACCTTGCCGCCGGTGCCATCCGCGCTAACGACGAAGAGCTTGGCCTGCGTGCCGGTGGCCATGTAGATCTCACCCGCCGAACCGCGAACCATCGACCAGACATACTTGGCCTCCGGCGGCTCGTAGAACAGCGCGGCCTTGCCGTTGCCGTCGACCGAATACACCTTCGCCTGCTCGCCACCACCGGTACCGGCCAGCAACTTGCCGTCCTTGGCGAACAGCAAGGAGAACACGGTTGGGCTGTCGGGAAGCGTGGCAAACTCGATGACCTTGTCACCGTCAATGCGATAGATGATCCCCTTCGCTCCGCTCGCGGCATAGATCTTGCCGTCGCCGGCACGAGCCAGGGCGTTGATCACCTCGGCCTCGGACCCGGGCGAGTAGAGTACGTCGCTCTTGCGGCCGAGCAGCACCTCGCCGCCGTTGGTCACAACCAGGTTCTCGAGCTCGCCGGCGGTGAACTCGGCCGGTTGCTCGTGGGTCCATGCCTGGGGCTTGACCCCCAGAACAGACGAGTTGAACCCCGAGAAACACACCACCGACACGATCAGGACGAGAGATCGACGCATACGGGACTGTCCTCTTCGATAGAACCGGCCTGACGCGGCTCAACTGAGCCTGATAACAACCGACGCTGCATTCGAGTCTTCACGGCGGAACGCCGATGCCTCGCCGGGCCTCCAACGGCAAGACGCCGGGGCCACACGGCGCACCTTTCGCTCAGTACTCGTTCTTCCGGCCCACGCGGATCCGGAACACCTGCGAGCCCTGAACCTGGAACCCGGCTTCGTGCTGGACGGTCAGCGCCTCGGTGAAGGGCTGCACGTCGTTGCGCCGCGCGTCGGCCACAATCTGCTGGCGAAACGTCGGGAGCTCCGGCATCTCGGTCCTGCCGATGGCCACACCGTTGTCCGGCAAGGTCAGGTGCATGTAGAAACGGTCATCCTGGAACGTGGCCGCCAGGTTGACCGCCTTCAAGGCATCGCTGAGGTTCTCCGCCCGCCACAGCTGCGGTTTCTCCGCCCGGAGGGCGGCCAGATGCCCCTGAACGGATCCGACAACCAGCTGATACTCGCCGTTCGGCAGCTCCCTGGGCAATTCGAGGTCGTAGCTTGACTCCGTATAAGCCGGCTGCTGGAAAAGATGGAACCAGCGAACCCGAACGGTGACCTTCTCGCCGGGCTTGAAGCTCGTCCGCACCAGCTGGGCCCGCTCCATCCGGGCGGCCTTGGCTCCCGCCTCGATGTTCACGTCCACCTTGACCTTGGCGACCTTCAACTGGCCAAAAGAGGTATTGGTCAACGTCATCACCGGAACGAGGATGTCGCTGACCATGCTGGCGGTGCCAACCATACTGGTAAAGTTGGCGGTCTTGAAGGTACCCAGGCCCTCGAACTCGACAGCGACGCTGTATTTGACCACGTGCTCCTCGGGCAGGCCGCTGTGCGAGAAGATGCTTTCCTCCACCCCGCTGACCAAGGCGCTGGCCGCGTAATCGCGCTCGCGGACAACGTTGTACTTGAACACCTGCCGGCCACGAATGTCGTTCACCGTTACCTCCAGCGGGGTGGTCTTCGGCATATCGCCGACAACACCGAACACGCCGCTGCTTTCGTCGCCCCAGAGCGTACCCACGGTTCGGAGGGCGGCGCCGAGCTTGTTCGAGCGAGCCACGGACGGAATCACCGTGTGGATCATGCCGGTTGCCAGGGGTAGCTCGGTAAAGCCGGTGCTTGACATCGAATGGCCGAAGCCCAGCACCTTGTTGCCGATCACCTCGGTGCAGGTTCCCAGAGCCTCCATCATCATGTCACCAGTCATGATCGGGATACAGAGGGCCGAACCCGGCTCGAGAACGACCTGATCCGCGGACGGCGCGGAAGCCGCAGAAGTACTGGGCCCGCCGGAGGCCACCAGCGTGAAGCCCTTGGGCTCGAACCGCTCGCGCAGCCGGGCAAAGGTTCGCTCGCTGGCACCGGAGACCATGATCGGCATCAGCAACGGACGCAACTGGTCGGAAACGCCCGGCGACCGGACCGCGGGGCGGGCATGCGCGCAAATCTCGTCGTTGAATACGCTGAACCGAGAAGACGCATCAATGGGCTCGCTGAAAGAACGGGCCATCAACTCGCCGATCGGAATGCCCCGACCCAACACTGAGGACGCACTGCTGCTCGCGTCGCCCAAAATGGGAACGATCGGCTTGGGGCGCTTCTGAGGATCACGCACGGCCGGGATGGGCAGCATCTGGGTAATCGGCTGGATGCCGCAGATGGGATCCTTGTTCATCGACCACCCATAGGCCACCGCCCCGATCATCCGGTCGCGGCCGGTGGCATCCTTGATGTAGCAGGGCGAACCACTCATACCCCCAATGATTCCGGTGTGCTCCAGATTCAAACCCGAGCAGCGAGCCAAAATCACGTCCTGTTTGGCGTAGAAGGCGTTCCGCATGACCGAGATGATCTCGACGTTGAACGTCTCGATCTTCGTACCGGACATGATCGTCCGACCATGACCCTTCATGCCAGGCTGCAACTCATCAGGGGACATGTAACGCGTCCTGTCCACCTCTCCGACGAGCATCGACATCCGAGAAGGGGGCCCCAAGACCAACGCGAGGAAAGCAAGAATCAGGGCAACAGCCCACCGAGCCACACCGCGCATATCGATCCTCCCTGGCTGCCGCCCCCCGGTGCGGCACTCTAGCCTGTAACCCCTCGGGCTGCAACCGTCGCACCCCTCCATTAACCCTCACCCCGCCGATAACCACCCGCTTTACACAGCTTCCTCAATTTGACGTATCGGCCAGCCGATCTTACGATATTGGACAATTGAATCTGCGGTTCGCCGGTTGGCCGTCGTGCTCCACCGGCAACCCCCTGGCCTGTCGCGAAGCCCGCACCCTGTCGCGTGCGGCTTTCGCCACCGGCCTGGCGAAGATGACCAGGTCTTTCCCGTGAACGAGCAACAAACCCTGCAAGCGGTGCAGGAAGCGATCGGCTATCGCTTCTCCGACCCGAATCTCCTGCTCACCGCCCTGACCCACGCATCCAGCACCGACTCCCGCGTCAATAGCAACGAGCGCCTGGAATTCCTGGGCGATGCGATCTTGGGCGTGGTGGTCTGCGCGAATCTCTTCGAAACCTTCCCCGATTACCTCGAGGGCGAATTGACCAAGATCAAATCCGCGGTCGTCTCGCGACGAACTTGTGCGCGCGTGGCCCGGGATCTTGACCTCCACCACCACCTGCTCCTCGGCAAAGGCATGAGCGGCCGAGCCCAATTGCCCGATTCGCTCGCCGCCGCCGCCCTGGAAGCCGTGATCGCGGCCGTCTACCTCGACTGCCGCGATCTGAACCGGGTCCGCCAATTCATCCTCGACACCACCTCGAAGTACATCCGCGAGGCGAGCGAATCCGCCCATCAACGGAACTTCAAGTCACAGCTCCAACAGTATGCGCAGCAGGTACTTGGGGCTACTCCGAACTACGAGTTGCTGGACGAAAAAGGCCCCGACCACAGCAAGTGCTTCGAGATCAGCGTCGTCATTCGGGGGCACCGGTACGGCAGCGCCTGGGGACCCTCCAAGAAGGAGGCCGAACAGAAGGCCGCCTACACCGCCCTCCAGGAACTTGCAGCCCTCGATCCCTCAGAGGAATACGAGCCGGAGCTGGAGACGGGGTGAGCACGAGCATGAGAGGGGTGACGAGCCCAGATGAAGATTCCCTCACCCGTCCACCGCTGGTCCATGACCCCCAAGGCTGCCGTCCGGCTCCAGCAACGACTGGCACAACGGGTCAGAATTGAGCCTCTTCGCCCCGACATCCGCGTCGTGGCCGGCGTCGACATCGCCTTCAGTCCCGATGGCAGGCACGCGCTGGCAGGCGTCGTGCTCTACGATCTGCGGGAGTCGTGTGTGACCGAGACACAACTCGCCTGGCGCCCGACGAGGTTTCCGTACGTACCCGGCCTACTGAGCTTTCGCGAGGCCCCAGCCGCCCTGGCCGCCATTCGCAGACTCCGGCAGGAACCAGACGTCTTCCTCCTCGATGCTCAAGGCATGGCCCATCCCCGTCGACTCGGCCTGGCCAGCCATGTCGGCCTGCTGCTCGATCGACCGACCATCGGGTGCGCCAAGAGTCGGCTGTGCGGCCAGCATGACGATCCACCCGCCGCCGCCGGGCGATCCGTGCATCTTTTTGACGATCATGAGGTTATCGGTGCCGTCCTCAGGACCCGCCCACATGTCAAGCCCCTCTACGTGAGCGTCGGACATCGCGTCACGCTGGATGACGCGAGCCGCGTCGTGATGGCCTGCGTGACCCGGTTTCGCCTTCCCGAGCCAACCCGCCGAGCCCACATGCTCGTAACCCGACACCGCACCGACACTCCACCTGGGCTCTTCCGCCAGCATGACAGCGACCGCCAAGCGGCCCCTTGACCTTCAGTCCGGTCCGACGACAATCATGAGGTGTGTCCGTAGGGACCGGCCGCAAGTCTCCCCGCCGGGAGGTTCGAATATGGTCAGGGACCCCCTCGGTCTGGGACATCATTCGGGTCGCATGCCCCGCGTTCTGCTCCGCACTTGCGGTGCCATACTCCTTGTCGCGCCAATGACTTGGGCTCAGCCCGCAGCCCAACCTGCCACCCAGGCCTGCCCCAACGACGTCGTCGTGGTCGAGGCCGAAGGGGAGGGCATGGACAAGGAACAGGCGACCAGAGCCGCCTTGCGCGCCGCCCTCGAAAGGGGCGGCAAGGTCGAGATCTTCTCTGAAACGAAAGTGGAGAATTTTCAGCTAATCCACGACACGATCCTCAGCCGAGCCCTCGGCCTCGTCACCGACTTCAAGGTCCTGCAGGAGAAACAGATCGTCGGCGGTACTTGGATGGTGAAGATCAGGGCTCAGGTTTCCAGGAGCCTGCTCAGGGAGAACTGGGCCGCCATTAAGAACCTGCTGAACCAGGTCGGCCGACCCAAGATCATGGTGAACATCCTGGAGACGATCGATAGCAGGCCTGAGAAGCAGAGCATCCTTGAGACCAAGATTGAGGAACGGCTGCTCAAGAGCGGTTTTGACCTGGTCGCCCGCGCGGCCGTCGACGTCACCAAGCGAAAGGAACTCGACGACGCGGTGGCCACCAACAATGTGGCCAGAATGCAGGCGTTGGCCAAGGACAGCGAGGCACACATCTTCATCGTGGGCACCGCGAATGCCAACCCGGCCGGCGTCGAGGAACCCTACGGCGTCAGGATCGCCTTCTACAATTGCGACGTGCAGCTCAAGGCATACTACACGGACAGTGCCAAGATCCTAGCCAGCAAAGGCATCCCGGTGACCCGTGGCGGGGCCCAGGGTCACAAGGAGTTCAGCCCCCAGGCCGGCAAGATGGCTCTGGACTTCGCCGGGCAGGCGGTGGTCAACGACCTCTATGCCCAGGTCATGGAGCAGTGGGCGACCCAGATCACCGGGGGCGGCGAGCTGATCCTTGAGATCCAGGGAGCTCACTTCAAGGTCGCCAACGCCCTGAGGAAAGCCGTCGCCGAGCTGAAGGGCGTCAACAGCGTGAACATGAAGCTCACCAAAGGGATCGCTTCGTTCCACATCAACGCCAGGATGTCCGCTCAGGACCTGGCCGAGAGACTCAGCGAAGGTGAGCTCGATCGATTGATCGAGATCCTGGACCTCAAGCTCAACCGAATTCAAGGCAAGGTGAGGGGCGAAGCCACAGGCGGCAGCGAGAACAAGGGTGAAGTCAGGGAACAGTGAAGGAGCCGCTAATGGACATCCTGCCGGCCATCGATCTGCGGGAAGGCAAATGCGTTCGTCTGCTGCAAGGAGACTATGCCCAGCAGATCGACTATGCCGATGACCCCGTGGCCGTGGCCAAGACCTTTGAGCAAGCCGGGGCCCGGTGGCTGCATGTCGTCGACCTGGACGGTGCCCGCGAGGGGCGGTTGTGCAACCTGCCCGTCATCGAGCGGATGATGAAGGAGACGTCGCTCAAGCTGGAAGTGGGCGGCGGTCTGCGCGAGGTCGAGGTGATTGAGTCACTGCTGGCCAGCGGAACGGCTCGTTGCGTGGTCGGTACCAAGGCCCTGGAGGACTGGCCCTGGTTCGATGCCCTGGTCCACCGCCCGAGCTGCGCCGGGCACATCGCCCTGGGGCTTGACGCCCGCGAGAACCGCCTGGCGGTACACGGCTGGACGAAGGAGCTCCGCGCGACCGCCCTTCAGGTGGCCGAGCGGGTCATGGAGTGGCCGCTGGCCGCAATCATCTACACAGACATCGGCCGCGACGGTATGCTCCTCGGCCCGAACATCGAGGCCACCAGGATACTGGCCGGATACTCGAAAATACCGGTCATCGCCTCAGGCGGCGTGACCGACCTGAACGACGTCCGCCGCCTGGCCGGCCTGCCTCTCCTGGGCATCATCATCGGTCGGGCGATCTACGAGAAGCAGATCAACTTGGCTGAGGCCATTGGCGTCGTACGCGGATAAGGGCCTGGCATCGGCCCTCGCCCATCCCGTGCCGATCACCCGCCCTCTCTTCGCCGCCCGCCCCCTGCCGGCCCAATCCGCATCGTCCTTCGCCACCTGGCGGAGCGGTGGGCCAGGCGGGAGGTATACCCGGCGAGCATCGATATCGGCGTGAAGCCCATGGGCCTGCGCTGCGCCCCTCCTTGCCCGCGGCCGCCAAGGGGCCCCTGCTCACGGTTCCCCGGTGGCCGCCATCACCGCCTCCCACAACCCCCTCCCGCCAGCGGCGTTGGTCATGATCACCAGACCCGAGCCGCGTTGCCGGTCGAACTCGCAGTAGCAGCGAAAGCCGGTGCCGTTCGAACCGCCGTGATGGATGCGATCTCCGGACTCGGTGGCGTCCATCGCCCAGCCCAGGCCCCAGTAGAGGTCCTTCGAAAGCCGCTTGCCCGAGCGAACGATCGACTCGCGACCTTCAGCCCGCGTGGTCCGGGTGAGCATGGCCTTGATCGACGCCTCGCTCAGCGAGTGGGGCGCGGATCGGTCTTGCCGGATCATCTCGATCAAGAAAACGGCGTATTCGGCCGGAGTGCAGTAGAGCGAGAAAGCCGAGTTGGGCTCGCGGTACAACGGGCGCTTGGGTCGGACCTTGCCCTGCTCGTCGTGACCCGCGGCCGCGAGCTGGTCAAACCGGTCCTGCCATGCGTAGCTACTGGCCGTGATCCCGAGCGGATCGAAGAGTGTTCGCCGGAGATACGGTTCCATCAGCTCGCCGGTGATGCGCTCGATGACCCGCTGAAGGTACAGGAACCCCTCGCCCGAGTAGGTGAACTTCGTGCCCGGATCGTGCACCAGGGTCAACGGCCCCCCGGCGGTCAAGCCACCCTTCCGCCAGTTGGGCAGGCCGGTCCTGTGCGAGAGCACCATCCGCGCGGTGATCAGCAGGTGCCGGGGCTCGTCGGGCAGATACGGCTTGTCAAGGTACTCCACGAGCGGTCGGTCCAGGTCCAGTTTGCCTTGCTCGACAAGCTTCATCGCTGCATAGGCAAAGGGCAGCTTGCTCATGGAGGCGGCCTCGAAAACGGTCTGGCCATCCACGGGCCTGGGCTTGTCCGCGCTGCACACGCCGTATTGCCGCTCCCAGGAAATCCTCCCGTTCTCGATCCCCACGATCGACACGCCGGGAACCTTGTGCTTCGTCATCAGGCCGGGCACCAGCCCATCCAGCCGTTCGGGTAGCCACACCTCAGGATCCGCCGGCCGGCTCGCGCTCGCTTGCGTCTGGCATGCAGGCATGGCTTCGATCAGTCGCCGCACCAGACCACCGAACTGGGGACGACTGACCCGCCAACCGTTCTTGACGTCGGTGTCCACGCGATGGACGATCACGAGATCCCAGGCCGGAACGATGAGGATGTAGTGCCCGCCGGCACCACGGGCCGAGTAGCTCCCCTTGGGCAGATCCACGCCCTCCAGGTGCTGACCGTGCAGCTCGGTCCACCACATGTACCCGTAGCCGCCGCGAGCTTCACCCTTCCCGTCGGTGACCGCCGAATACGTGCGGAGGCTCTCCGCAACCCAGTCGGCGGGGATGATCTGGCGTCCATGCCACTTGCCGCCACGGAGAAACAGCAAGCCAAACCGGGCCAGATCGCGGGCGGTCATCCGGAACGGATACGCCGGATGCAGCGAAGAAACACCGGGCTCGTCCACGGCGTCCTCCGGGCGCAGATCTTCCATCTCCAGCGGCTCGGCAATCAGACGCCGGAAGTCGTCGCCGACCCTGGATCCCGTGACGCGCCGGTAGATCGTCCCCAGGACGTTGAAGTCCCAGTTGTTGTAATACCAGAAGGTCCCGGGGGCGTGGCTGCCGCGCGCCGGCCGGGCTGCCTTCATGCTCTCCGTCTCGTAGTTGGCCGGGTGATAGACGCCGGACCTCGCTCGAAGCAGATCGGAGATGGTAGCCTGCTTCTCGACCGCGGTCAGGCGCGGCTCGCTATCGTCGATCCCGAGTTCCGCCATCGTCTCGCCGAGACGGATCTCGCCCGCACGAACCCGAATGCCATACAGGGCGCTGAGCAGGCTCTTGCGCATGGAATGGATGTTGTAGCGTTTCTCGGTTTCACCCCATTCATGAACCACGCGTCCGCGCTGCACGATCACCACCGCCGCCGACCCGATCGAGTCGGCGTACTCCCGGGCGCCCTGCAGGGCGGTGGGGGACCAGCCATACTGTTCCGGCGGACCGGGCTTTTCCCAGTGCCGGCCCGGGTAACGGTCTGCGTCCCGGGTCACGGTAGGCGGCTTGGGGCCGCAACCTGAGCCAAAGAGTGACAGGAGCGTTGCGGTGATGACGATGCGGACCATCCTCATGGCGCAGAATCCCTTTCCAGTATCCCCCATCCGCCAAGGTATACCCGACAACACGATTCCGCAAAGGCCTTCCCTGGGCAACAGTACTGTCGTTGGCCCGAGCCGACCGCCGTCAACGCCAACACGACCGCCGCCGGCCGGTCTCAACAGCGGCATCAAACGTGGTCCCGCAATCGCAAGATCTTCGCGATCGCCCGACCGGGAAGGACAGATGGGCCGGCCACGTTTTCTCCCGGCAAGGTCGCTGGACCCGTGGTATTGCCCCCGCGCAAGATCGGTTATGATGCTGGGCCTAGCTGCGGCCGGTGCGGGCCCATAGCGTGAATCGGGAGACGGCAATGAACGTCACCATGCGAGTTGTCCTGTCGATCAGCGTGATCCTGGCGTTCCTGACCGGCTGTGATCGAGCCCGCGAGCCCGGCAAACCGGCTCCGACGACCCAGCCAGCCGCCGCGGCCACGCCCGCCGGCAAGCAGGTCAATGTCTACATGTACTCGGAGTATATCGACCCCGAGATCCAGAAGTCCTTCGAAGAGGAGAGCGGGCTCAAAGTCCTTCTGGATGTCTATGAGTCAACCGAGGAAATGCAGGCCAAGCTCCAGCAAGCCGGCGGGGATCGCCAATATGACGTCGTGGTCGTCTCGGACCACGCGATTCCGGTCCTGGTCAAGCTCAAGCTGATCCAGCCGCTGCCGGCAGACAGGATCCCCAATCGGGCCAACGTGGCGGAGCGTTTTCAGAACCCCTCGTACGACCCGGGCAGCAAGTACAGCCTGCCCTATCAGTGGGGCACGATGGGCCTGATCTACCGGAAGAACAAGGCGCCTCAGCTTGACCCGAGCTGGGCAGTCTTGTTCGAGACCGATAAGCAGCCCGGCCCGTTCGTGCTCATCGACTCGGTCCGCGACATGATCGCAGCCGCCCTGAAATATCAGGGCCACTCGATCAACACCCGCCAGCCTGAGCAACTCAAGGCGGCCGGTGAACTGATCCTCAAGGCCAAGAAAAGCCCCAAGATGGTGGCCTTCGAGGGCGGCGTCGGGGGCAAGAACAAGGTCGCATCCGGCGATGCGACCCTGGCCATCGTCTACAACGGCGATGCCATCCGGGCTCTGGACGAGGATCCCAATCTGGAATTCGTGATTCCCAAGGAAGGAACGCTGATCTGGGTCGATGCGATGACCGTCCCAGCTCACGCCCCGAACCTGGAAGGAGCCTGCAAGTTCATCAACTACATCCTGAATGCCAAGATTGGCGCCCAGCTCTCGAACTTCAACCGGTACGCGACACCCAACGCCAAGTCGCTGCCGATGATCGAAGCCAAGGATCGCGACAACCCTCGCATCTACCCATCCGAGGAGCTCATGGCAAAGATGGAGTATCTGGAGGACCTGGGGAGCGACACCCAGCTCTACGACGAGACCTGGACGGCCGTCAAGTCACGGTGACGGCCGGATCGGCAAGCAAGGATCGCCTGCCCCCGGACGACACGGGCAGGGCTTCCTCAGTGGACGCTGTGGGATGGGATACGGCCCTTTAGTGGGCAGGAGTAAGGTCAATGAGAGCCTGGTTGCGGTTCTTCGGTGCGACGCGGGAAGTCACCGGCTCGATGCACCTGATTGAAGCGGATGGGCACACCATCGCGATGGACTGCGGGCTCCATCAGGGTCGGCGGGCGGAGTCGAACGAGAAAAACCGCTCCTTCCCGTGTGCGCCCGACAAGATCAGCGCGGTCCTCCTGTCCCACGCCCACATCGACCATTGTGGCAAACTCCCCCGCCTCGTTCGCGAGGGCTTCCACGGGCCCATCTACGTGACGCCTCCAACGCGCGATCTGACCGAAATCCTGCTCTACGACTCGGCTCACATCCAACAGGAAGATACCGCCTACTGGAACAAGAAGCGGGTCAAGCACGGCGATGCTCCGATCGAGCCACTGTACAGCTCTTTGGATGCCGAACAGACCGTGGCCCTGATGCAACCCCGCGAACTGGGTGAGCCCTTCGAGGTCGTGCGGGGTATCCGAGCTTCGTTTCACGAGGCCGGACACATGTTGGGCTCGGCCTGCATCCACGCCCGGGTATCCAACGGCAGCCGCGATCCGATCACCGTGACCTACACCGGCGATCTGGGGCGGCCGGGCATGGCCATCCTCGAGGATCCTGCCCCCTTGCCGTTGTGCGATTACCTGATCTGCGAGAGCACCTACGGCGGCCGCGAGAGCGACGACCCCGAGCCGATGCCCGACAGACTCGCCCGGATCATCAACGAGACCATCGAGCACGGCGGCAAGGTGATCATCCCGGCCTTCGCCGTCGGGCGAACTCAGGTCATCGTCTATCACCTCCATCAGCTGTTCCACCGCGGCAAGATCAGCCGGCACGTGCCCATCATCGTGGACAGCCCGCTGGCGGTACGGGCCACGGAGATCTTCAAGAAGCATCCAGAGGCTTTCGACAAAGAGGCGACCGAGTTCAACCACGCGACGGGCTCCATCTTCGATTGCTCGACCTGCGAGTACGTGGAGAACGTGGAACGGAGCAAGGCCCTCCACGACCGCCCCGGCCCGATGATCATCATCTCCGCCAGCGGGATGTGCGAAGTCGGCCGCATTCTGCACCACCTCAAGAACAACATCGAGGACCCGAAGAACACCATCCTGATTGTCGGATACCAGGCGGAAAACACCCTCGGCCGGCGGCTAGTGGACAGGGCCAAGCACGTGCGGATCTTCGGCGAAATGTACCAGGTACGGGCGCGCGTGAAGACCTTCAACGGCTTCAGCTCCCATGCCGATGCCGAGGAACTGCTGACCATGACCCTCCCCCTCGCAAAACAGGCCCGGAAGATCTTCCTCGTCCACGGCGAAATCGCCCAGTCCCAGATGCTGGCCGGCACCATGCGCGAGCGCGGCTTCAAGGAAGTCGTGATTCCACAGCGCGATCAGAGCTTCGAGATCTACTCGTAAGGCCCCCCACCCATCCACGCAGCAGCCGACGCACCATGGCTAGGCTGATCCTCGGCCATTCCGCCAGGCAGGAGTCGGAGGTACAACCAGGGCTCCAGATAGGGTGTGGTATCGGGAAACCGCCACGTAGGTCCCCGGGCGCGCACCAATCAGCCGATAACAACGGGCACCACCTGCCCCACCGCTGACGGGGTATCCACCCGCCAAACAGAAGTAGAGTCGCCACCTGCACCGGCCGAAACCACTCAGGGGACGAGCACAGGGTCGGGCGGAGGAACAGACGCCGCAGCATCGGTCAGTCGGAGGCGTGGTGGCTCCATCAGAAGAGTTGCGAGAACCGGCAGATGAAACGAGGCACCCCATGGACACGCCTATTGATGCCCGCGGGAACAGCATTGACCTCGTTGCTCGCGGGACTTGGGCTCGGCGCCTGCTGGCTCGAACACCAGGCTCTCGACGAGCAGGTCACCGGGCAGCTGACCGCGGCGCGCAGCTTGCTCGAGCTGGAGAAGAGGGAACACGCCGCGATGTTGAACGCCGTGCTCTCGGTAGTTCAGCAGGACCCGCAACTGCAGGCCGCCTGGCCGAAGCGCGACCGAGATCGTCTCTTCGCCGTAGCCGCCCCGCTTTTCGAACGCCTGCGTTCGGGCCATGACATAAACCGTTTGCGCTTCCTCCAGCCGGACTTGACTACGTTCCTATGTGTGGATAGGCCGGACTCCACTGGCCAACCCGCCTCCTGCTTCAGTTCCCCCCGGACCACGGAGGCCGCCTTCTCCACGCCTGGGTTGGAACTCGATCCTCAGGGCACCTTCACGCTGCGGGTCGCACACCCATGGCACATCGACGGCCAACTGGCCGGCTACGTCGAACTGGGCCGGCGCGTGGAGCATCTCGGTCAACTGGCCCACTCGATCCTGGGGATCGATGTGCTTGTGCTTGTCGACAAGAAGCAGCTGACGCACGATGACCTCATGAAGGGGACGGCCATGCTGGGCCGGAAAGTGGACTGGGACAGGCTGCCCGCCTCTGTCGTCATCGACGCCACGACGGATGCCATCCCTTCGAAACTGAGCTCGTGGCTCTGCTCTCCGCCGGAAGCGTCTTCGCAGGCAGACCTCGCGTGGTCCACCTCCGGGCAGTCGTACCGGGCAGGCATCTCCACTCTCACGGACACCTCCGGCACCTCGGTCGGCCACCTGGTCGCTCTCGTGAATACCACGAGGGATCAAGACTCGCTTGCCCGACTGACATGGGGGGCCACCGCTGCATGCGTCATGACCGGACTCGTCCTGCTGATGCTCCTGGGGCGAGCGATCGGGCGGGATGGGCAGACCTTAGATCTGACTCGACAGCGAGAGCAGCAGGCCCGCATCCTCAAGCTCGAGCGTGAGCGAGATGCCCAGCGGGAAAACCTCCGGTTCCTGCAGCTCGTGCTGGATACCGCTCCTATCGCCATCTTCTACAAGGATGCCCAAGGACACTTCCTGGGCTGCAACGACACCTTCGCGTCGTGGGCAGGCATCTCACGTGAGGAAGTCTTCGGCCGAACCACCGATGAGTTGTTCTCCGTGCCATCGGTTCGGAAGATCCAGGAGATGGACACCGCCCTGTTCGCCAATCCCGGCAGGCAGGCATTCGAGCACACGCTGGTCAACCGTGAGGGGCAACAGCGGACGGTTCTCTTCCACCGGGCAACCTACCTCGACTCCGTCGGACGAGTGGCGGGCCTAGTCGGCGCGGCGATGGATGTCAGCGATCGCCGGCAGATCGAAGAGCAGAGCCGGCAAGGCGACAAGGCATTGAAGGACACCCTGGCCCGCGAGAAACGCATGTCGGTCGAACTGGAAGCGGCCATGGAGCAACTCCGGGCGGCGACACGGGATGCACAGGCCGCCACCCGCATCAAAACCGAGTTCCTGGCCAACATGAGCCACGAGATACGCACGCCCATGACTGCCATCCTGGGCTTCTCGGAGAGTCTGCTCGATCCCGACCTGTCGGAACACGAGCGGCAGATGGCCATCCACACCATCCGGAGAAACGGTGAACACCTGCTCCAGATTCTCAACGACATCCTGGACATCTCCAAGATCGAAGCAGGAAAGGTGGAGATCGAGCGGATTGACTGCTCTCCCGCGGAGATCATCGCCGACGTTCACGCGACCATGCAGGCCCGCGCCGAAGCAAAGCGGCTCCGCCTCGAGATCGAGGGACTCGACGCTCTTCCGGAGTCGATCCGCACCGATCCGACCAGGCTGCGGCAGATCCTGATCAACCTGGTCAGCAATGCGGTCAAATTCACGGCCGGGGGCAAGGTCCGGATCCTCACCCGCATCGAACACCATGAGCACGACAGCAGCCAGCTGAGGGTGGACGTGATCGACAGTGGGATCGGAATCACCGAGGATCAGATGCACCGGCTGTTCGAGCCGTTCACCCAGGCGGACAGCTCCACGACACGCAGGTTTGGCGGGACCGGTCTCGGCCTGACGATCAGCAAGCGCTTGGCCAGGATTCTGGGGGGGGACCTGACCGCGTCCAGCGAACCCGGCGCTGGAAGTACCTTCACCGTCACGGTGGATTCGTCGCCGCTCAACGCGCTTTCCCCGGACAAAGCGAACCCATCCGCCAGGACCGCCGCCACGCTGCGCGGCGGACCCACGGCAGCCGCAGAGCAGCCGCTCCAGGCCCGGATCCTGCTGGCCGAGGACGGACCGGACAACCAGATGCTGGTCCGTTCGATCCTCGCCAAGGCCGGCGCAGAAGTCGAGATCGCCGAAAACGGCAAGACGGCCATCGAGAGAATCGAAACCGCCGCCCAGGAAGGCCGGCCGTTCGACCTCGTCCTGATGGACATGCAGATGCCCATCCTCGACGGATACCAGGCCACCGCCGAACTGCGACGGCGTGGCCACACCGGACCGATCATCGCTCTGACCGCTCATGCCATGGCCACAGATCAGGCCAAGTGCCTCGAGGCCGGTTGCGACGGCTATGCGACCAAGCCGATCGACCGGCGGGCCCTCCTCACCCTGGTCAGGGGGCAAATCCTCGCTCGGGCTTCCGGTTGACGCCACCCGTCTGGACGCCACCGCCCATTCAGCCAATAATAGTCACGATGTTCCGTGATCGAGCCGGGCCATCACGGGCCGCGCTGATCATCCGGCTAGAAGCGAGCAGGGACTGAGAAGGTCGATCGGCCGGAGATCCGACCTCACAAGAGGACAACCTATGGACTTCGGCCTGTACGATAAGGCGGCGATCGTGTTCGGTGGAGCCGACGGCATCGGGGCGGCCATCGTTCAGTCGCTCCACACCGAGGGGGCCGGCGTTGCCATCGCCGATCTGAACAAGGAACGCTCCGATTCCCTGGCCAAGAGCATGGGCCCCCTGGTCGTCTCGATCCCCTGCGATGTGTCCAACAAGGGCGAGATCGTGGCTGCCGTCAAATCGGCAGCCACGCAATTCGGCGGCCTGCACATCCTGGTGCTTTCCGTGGGCCTGACCTTGCCCGACCGCCTGGAAGACATCACCGACGCGGACATCGAGCGGACTTTCGAAGTCAACATGCGAAGCCACATCTGGGCCGCTCAGGCGGCGTTGCCCAAGATGCGTGAGGCGGGTTACGGGCGAATCGTGCTCATCGGATCTGGCAGCGGCATCAAGGGATCCGGCGGTCTCATGCTGTACTCGGCCAGCAAGTTCTTCCTCCGGGGATTGACCCAGGCGATGGGCATCGAGCTGGGGCCGACAGGGGTCACCGCGAACATCGTCTGCCCAAGCGATGTCTATCCGGAAGGCGATCGCCCGGCCGGGAGTTGGACCAACGAGAAGCTGATCTGTACGAGCTGTCGAAAGGAAAACGCCGTGGATCTCGATGGCGTGCGCGAGGCGCGGATCGCCCGCACGCCCCTGCAGCGGAGCTGCTCGGCCCAGGATGTGGCTAACGTGGTCACCTTCCTGTGTTCCTCCCAGGCAAGCTTCATCACCGCCCAGACCATCGCGGTCAACGGCGGTCTGCTGCCGACCTGAGGCGCGGCCTCGGCAGAGTTCAAGCCGGCGCCGCCGGCGACTCCACCTCAGACCGGCGCCTCGCGGACGGGGCAGCCGCCACGCCCGTGGAGCCACCCATCCCCCTCGAAGGGGGTGAAAGGACTTCTCATGAAGATCATCACCGATCGCCAAGCCGTGTTGAACGTCTTCGAGCGGACACGCAGGGCCGGCGCCGCCCTCTTCGCACCCAACGCCGAATTGCCCGCAGAGATCGAAGGCCTGTGCATGGGAGCCCAGCGGTACGCGGACGATCACCGAATCAAGGACCTGCCGCTCGGCATCGGCATGACCGGCAACTACGCGGACAATCCGCAATTCCGCAAGATGTCCACCCCGTGCAAGACCGCCGAGGATATCAGCGGTTTCGAGGGCGGCGATGTACTCCAGGGCTGCGAGATCTGGCTGCGGCACCTAGCCTGCTACCAGGATCTGCTCGGCTATTTCCCGGCGGTGCGGATGCTGCCATTCATCGACCACGGCTGGGCCCCGGACCCGGAAGACCAGCGCCTGCTGTTCAACGACGACATCGTCGAACGGATGGCCGTGATCATGTACGACGCCAGCAAACTGGACTGGGACGAGAACATCGCCTTGACCCGCAAGTACGTGGAGCGTTACGGGAAACGGGTGGTGGTCGAGGCCGCCTGCGACAAGATCTACGACCCCAAGGACATTACCAAGCTCAAGCTCAGCCGCGAGGATCAACTCTCCAAGCCGGACCGGGTCGAGCAGTTCGTCCGCCGGACGGGGGTGGACCTCATTGTGCCCAACCTGGGCACCGAGCACCGCAGCGTTGGTGTTGGCCGGGCGGAGCGCCGCTATGAGCGCGAGCTGGCCCGCCAAATCCGCGACCGCGTCGGCACCATCCAATCACTGCACGGCTCGAGTTGCCTGGGCGGCAAGGTCGGCTCCACTCCCGAGGACGGGATCGTCAAGGTCAACTTCTACACCGCCATGGCCGTCGACGCGGGTAACAGGATCTGCAACCTAATGCATGCCCACGCGGACAAGGTACTCAAGGACCGGAATCTCTGGATCAATAGCGCCTCGTACTTCCACGACATTCGACGCCGGCACGTGGCCGACGTGTGCTACGAGATGCTGGACACCCTGGGCTACGGCAAGCTGATGTGAACCCCGCTCCGCGGGGCCCGCCGCCCTTGCGACACGCACCAACCGAGGCCTGGAAAAAACGATCGAGGACACCGATGACGATGCTGAACGATCTCCACTGGCCAGCCTGCGAGGTCGGCCTCGCCCGCGACGGAAGCCGGATCGAGTGGTCCGGCAAGATGAAGGCCCTCGCCTACTTCGGGCAGGGCCGATTCGAACTGATCGAGGACCGCCCGATTGTCTGTACCGAGCACGATCTGCTGGCCCGCGTCGAACGCGTCTACCGATGCGGAACAGACGTGAAGATCTGTGCCAGCGGGCGACCGGATCAGTGCGAGGAATCCCTGCTGGATGAGCTGCGGAGCATCTTCGCGATCGACGCTCCCCATCGCGATGGGCACTTCCTGGACTACAGTCGCCTCCTGCTCGACAACCAGCCGGTGGGAATCAGCGACGATCGCCTGTTCATCGCGATCCGCGAGCGGCTGGCCGGAATGTCGGACGAGGATCGCGGTCGGTTGTCCGGGCTGCTGCGGCGGTTTTGGGGCCGCATTCTCGGACACGAGACCGTGGTCACGATCGAACGAGTGGGCTCGAAGGTCCACGAACTCCGCGAGGGCATCGGTTACATGGCCGGCAAATGGCTGGAGCCGGCCTACCTGGCATTCAAGCCCGGCGACCGCTGCGTACTCCAGAGCCGCATCGCCCGTTACGACCCGCCGCCGACCAGCCGCCCCAACGCCGCCGGTATCCAGCTGCTCGGCGGCAACATCACCGACCTGGCCATGAACCTGGCCGGAGCGTACGCCCAGTACATCCGCCTGACACCCCCGATCATCCGCAGCGGAAGCGTCATTCGCGTGCCCGGCGAACTCCCCAATGCCCTCGCGGCATTCGCCGAACCGGCCGCGTGTCTGCTCGACTGCTTCCAGAAATCAACCCATGAGCTGGGCCAGGATGACCACGGCTCCATCCTGCACAAGAGCGTCCTCCCCGGCGGAACCACCTGCGTCATCGGCAGCGGGGCCATGGCAATGATGTCCATGATGTTCGCCCTGGTCAACGACGACGTCCTGGGTATGTCATCAGCCGCACAGGTGGTCGCCGTGGTTCGCGGGGACGACAAGGCTGATCTGGTCCGGAGAATCATGGCCGATCCGCGGGTCGTGACCGTGGTCTGCAAGGATGAGAGCCAGTTGCCCGGCCGGATCGCCAAGGTCTACGGGCCGCAATACCAGCAGCGAACCGGCAAGAGCTTTCACGGCTTCGACGATGTCATCGTCGCAGCGGGAAATGCTCAAACGCTATCTCTTGCCCATGCCTTGATCGCTCCGACCGGGGCGCGGATCATGGCCTTTGCCGGCACACGCGGCCCCTGCGAACTCGAAAGCGGCGTCTGGCACTACGCCAACGCGGGCTTGCTGGGTACCAGCGGATCGAATACCAAGATGCTGGAGCTCGCCCTGGAACTGTTCAACCGCTCGCAGATGCCGGTTGAACGACTGGCCGGCAAAGGCTACACCTTCAACGATTTCGCGACCCCGGCAGGCATCCGAGCATTCTTCGAAGACAAACACCTGCGGCCATACCTGCAGCCTAACACGGCGTGAGGCATTCACACTCCCACACTCCGCCGGGCGACGACCGGTTCATGGCCCGAAACGCCGCAGGGCACGGCCGCGGGCCTCCGCATGGTCAACGACCGGCTTCGGACATGCCCGGACGCCGGTCTCCCACGGCCGGTGGATCGCCTTGCCCGGCAGTGCGGCCAGCTCCGGGAGCCAGCAGCGAAGGTATACCCCGTCGGGATCGTAACGCTCCGACTGGGTCACTGGATTGAAGATGCGGAAGGACGGCGCGGCATCCGCTCCGCAGCCGGCCGACGCCGGCCAGCCCATCGTGCTGTCCTCAACGCGCAGGTCCTGTCGAAACCAGACAAGAGCCGCACGCATCATCGCACAGTGAATGAATACAGTCGCCCCGGCGGTTCAACGGCGAATCGCAATCGAACCACGCCGTCAGGCGCCCACCGCCGCAACCCGTGGTCGCCGAACCGGACTTCATGACGGAGCGAATCGCCATTGAAGACCGTCGCGGCCAGCGGGTTGCCCAGGCGATCCAGCAGTTGAACCGTCATCGGACCGGTGCCGTTGACGTACAGTCGTTCGCCCTCGATCCTCAACGGATGCGTCGTCAGCGTGCCCCAGTCGACCGAGACAAAACCGTCGACCCGCAGCTTGGCCCGGAAAATGCCGCCGCCGCGGACCAGTCGATCTCGAGGCTGATTCTTGCCCCAGGAGGACGCACTGTAATAATAGACCAGCTCATCCCCGATCCGAAGGGGACCTTGGCTGAACTCGCTGATATACCCCCCATCGTTCAGCGCCTCGTTGCCGCCCTCGACACCGTTGGCGAGCCAGACTTCAGGAATGCCCGCGTCGTTCGCGAAAGGAGCCTTCCTCCAGTGCAGACCGTCGCGGCTGACCACGAGCTTCAGAAACGCGCAGCCAGCCGCCGAAAACGGATAGTCGCCCTTGCCGTGGAATACCTTCAGGCCGCCCAAGTACACGGATTCATATCGCCACGCCGTGCTGGCGTAGTACTCGTCATACGGCGTGTCCCCGTTGCGCTCGGCCATGGCCGGCATAAGTTCCACGTGGGTAATCCGCCGGCTGTCAAAAGGCTCATCCATCCGGTCCAACCATACGTAGGCTCGCGCACGCGAGCTATACCCCGGCGAGACATCGTGCGGGTTGAAGAACTTGAAGATGCCCAGGAAACGATTCTCGACCGGGTCGTGGCAGAAAAGGGTCACGTCGCCCGGACCATACACCATCCGGCCTTCCTGGATGATCGTCTGGCAACTCGTGTCTCCGGGCTGGGCGAAACCGCTGCAGATCTGGTGCGGGCGCTCCCAGACCAGACCATCCGCCGAGCGAACATACCATACGCCCTCCCATTCATGACCGGCGTTGGCGATCCAGACCCAGCCCTTGTACGGGTACTTCTCGTCCTTCACATCATAGAAGCACGAGAAGACGTCGATGCCGAACTTGCCCTTCGCATCCTTGGGCAGCGGACCGAGATCCAGATCAAGTCTCAGGGGCGTGAGTTCATCGTGAGTCCTGGCCGACCAGCCGAGGGCGTCGGACGAGATTGCCCGAAGCATGCGCCTGTTGTTGAAATCCTGCACCAGCATGACGTACTGCTTGAGCCGCGAATCGAACACGATCGTGCCGTAGGCCAGTAGAGCATCGCCCTTGTTGGCGGCGATCAGGGGGGTCTGGCCGCCGTTCTCCTTGACCGGCTGGTGCAGGGTTCGCCGCAGATTCACCTGTGAATCAATAAGCAGGTCGTCGATGAAGAGCTGGGCGATCCCACTTCTCACCGATACGACACCATCACCGGCCAGGGTTGTGCCGTCGGCACCAACCGGCGGTGCGATCGAGAATACCCAACCGACCGCCAACACGACTTTCGTCGTTGACATGGAGCCTCCTCCGCAACGCGGGCCACCTGCCTTCGCCCACACCGGGAATGGTGAATGATAGCACCTTCCAGGCTCAGTAGTGTAACGTGAAGAACTCCCACATGCGGTACAGGGCGGGACCACCATTGGGTCCGCTGCTGGGAGCCAATGACCGCAGCTCGCCCTTGATGTCCTGTACGAACTTGGCGTGGTAGTCGCTGTAGAGAGCGTTGGCGCCGTTGCCATGACACGCTCGCATGACCGTCTGACCTTCGCTGCTGCCGATGACCCCGTCGGCGACAAGGGCCTGCATCAGCGGCATCTGATAGGTCGCCGGATCAACCCCTTTGGTTTTGGCGAGGTAGTCCACGAAGTACGGATGCCAGACCTCGGACGGATAGACCTTCTTGCTGTCCGCACGGGGACACTTGCCCACGTCCACGGGCGCAGCGTACATGTACCCGCCCCAGGTAACGTAGGAGGTCTTGTCGTTGTGGAGGAAAAAGCTGTCGATTCCGTAGGTCGGATCACTCCAGAAGCCCTTCGGCGTGCTCGGGCAGTAGAACAAGCGCAGGTCCTTGCCCACGTACTTACCGTAAAGCATTCCGTAGTTGATGGGTTCCTTGATGTACTTCTGGTCGGCCGGCACCGATTCGTAGTGAAGCGACTTGTGTTCGGCAATGTTGTACCCGTAAGTCCCCCGGAGCGGCAAGCGCGCCTTGTGGTCAGAGGCATAACCCACCATGCCCAACCCGATCTGGTGCAGGGCAGCCAGACAGGAGGACCGCTTGGCCATCTCGCGAGCTTTGGCCAGTGAGGGAATCAGGATGGTGATCAGCAGGGCGATGATCGCCACCACAACAAGAACCTCGATGAGCGTGAAGCCTGCCCGCCTTGGGCCACGCCGTCGACCCGGCCGGCGGCCAAATCCTGCTGGTCTCCTGCCCATGACCACTCCCTTCCTCGGAGTGAGCTCCCGACAAAGGCCTGTGGACGCAAGCCATCCATGAAGTCGACCGCCTGCCAATGGCCACCACCAAACCGCAGACGTCTCAACTGCGTTCGCTAGTCGCAATCCGGGTTGGCCGCCACCGCTGGACCAATGTAACAGGCGACGAACGCATTGAGATCGCTGGAATCGACCTTGCTGTCGCCGTTGGGGTTCATGCAATCGCAGCCCGGCCTGATCGCGGTCGGGTCGAAGCAAGCCTGGAAGAAGCCGAAGTCAATCTGATCCACGTCGCCGTCGGAGTCAGCATCCGCGAAGGGCGCAGCGCACGCCTTGTTCACACAGCCCTCACCAAGCGTCCAGGTCAGGGTGTGCGCGGGATCCTCCGCTGTGCACTCCTCCTCGGTGGTGACCCGGCATCGCCGGAAGCCGTACCCGACTTCCAGGCAGGCACCGACCGGCTCCGCAGAGACCGAGGCCAGCCAGCCTCGGGTGACGAACGTCGCCCCATCCTCCGTCCACGGACCACTCCCGGCCACCCAGACGGTGCCGATATTGTCCACTGCCACGCTGTAGGCCCGCGATAAACGCGTGAAGTTCCCCAGCAGCCCAGCATCCTGGAAGTACTGCGTCAGATCGACCACCGTACCCACCTGGGTATCCCACAGAACGGCCTTCTCCATGCCGCGATACAGCATGCCGCTGACATAGCGGCCGTCCTCGCTGCACCCATACGGCACGGACAGGCTCGTACTGCCGTCCTCGTCGCCGAACATCGGCAACTGCGAGGTCTGGCCCGTGGCCAGGTCATGCACATACGGAAACAGCCGGGCGTCTCCGGCCTTAGGCGACCGGCCAAAGATCTTCCCGCTCGCCTTGTCCCCGGCGACGCAGAAAGCCTCGCCGGCATTGGTCTCGTCCAGGCCCTTGAAGAATGCGACGGAACCTGTCCCGTTGCCGACCCAGGAGTTGTAGTAGTTCGATCTCACACCACTGACCATGCGAGAGCCCACCGCCAGGCCGTCCTTGGACACGCCGTTGACCGTGAGTTCCGAGCCGGTGTTGGTAGCCTTGTTATCCGATGCCACAGTCAATCCGGTGGAGGCGCCGGTCAGCTTGGCAATGCTGATGTTGTACTGTCCGCCCTTGCCAAAGGAAGCCCAGAGCAGGTCGGTATCACCCGGGCCGGCAAGCGTGTTGGCCGCGCCCAAAAGAGAATTCGCAAAGTTGGGGCCATCGCGCCAGGCCTTCGACCAGCTCGCCCCACCGTTGCTCGTGATTCCGATGCAGGGCGTGTTGTTGCCAAGGCCAAAGTCAATGCGCCCGAAAACCGCAACTTCCTGGACCGTGTCGTAGGTGCGGTAGGCCACGCCGGTCGCTTCCTTCATCGCGGCCCCCGAGATCACCACCACGCTGTTGGCCGGGGCGGTCAGAGAATCCCAGAGGAAGCCCGTTGTCCCCGATTTGCCCACCGCGTACCGGCCGTCGGGCGTGATGGCGCGGACTTCGGACGAGGTCTGGTCCGCAATCGGCGGAACCATGACCAGGCTTGGCGCGGCCAACGCGACGGAGGCGCACACCACGATTCCAATTGCCACACACACACGTTCTGGACGAATCATGACTGCTCTCCTTACCTCACGCCTGCCGCCTGGGTGATACTCCGATGCTCCATCAGCCGCTCAGGCCACCACGAAAACGTCATCGCTGCCGACGCAGCAGGCCAAGGCCGCCCAGCACCAGCAGGCCGAACGTCGCCGGCTCGGGTACGATGGCCACCCAAGCCGTGGTCACGCCGCCAAATGTGCCATCGCCCACGATCGTCAGACCGTCGCCGGACAGACCCTTGACGTTGAGGTTCGTCCAGCCCGAGCCCAGGTCCGGGATGAGCGTGGACAGATCTCGCGAGCCATTGGCTGCATCCCAGATCCAAAGCCGGCGCGTTCCCGCAGTGAGATCCCGGCCATAGCCTGCAGCGACTGTTCCATCGCTGTTGAGGGCCTGAACCTCGTCGTAGTTGTCAGTCCCGATGAAGGGGATCGCCACGACGGGAGTCTTGTTGAACGGCGTCACCTGCCAAATGGTGCCCTGCCGCTGAATACCACCGGCAGCGGTGCTCCAGCCGCCTGCACGCGAGCCATCGCGCGAGATGGCATTCGCGACGGCCTCAACACTGGTGCTCATCGCCCCGATGAGTGGGTCCAGTCCGGCCAGAGTGCCGCCGGCAACAGCACCGCGCGCACCGCCCGGGCTGACCGCCCCATACTGCGCCCGACCAGCGTAGCTCCCGATATTCGAAATGCCATAGATGTAGGCGTCCTTGTTGTAGCTGGACGGGAGGCTCAGCGAGCTCCACGAGTTCGAGCTGTACTTGTAGCGGTAGGCCGTCCGGCTACCGCTCGAAGTACCCTGGTTCCCGCCGATCCAGAAATTGGACGCGGAGGCGGACGTGCAATAGGCCGTCCCCGTACCTAGCGACGCACTCCACGTGCCTGTGCCGCTGGTGTCGCCAACCCAGTAATAGACACTCCCACCGGCGTTCGCACCCACGACCACCTTGTCCGTGTTGCCGAACAGGGCATCCGAGATCCCGCTCCCGCCAACGGCCACACCAGCAGTGCTGTAGCCCGCCCCGATACCCTTGGCCCCGCCCCCTGGGGTCCAGATGTACGCACCGTTGTTGTTGAAGGCCACAACGCTGCCATCACTGGAAATGCCGGTGGAGGTCCCGGCACCCAGGTTGTAAAACGTGCCAAACGCACCCGATGCACCGGCGGTCACCGCAAACACTGCACAAACCGTCCAGAGTCTCTTACCTACCATTTGTCCTCTCTCCTTCTCCGGGTTCCTGGCTGACCAGGTATGCCCATCCCACACGTCCATACCACCTCGCCCGGCCCCATCGCCGGGCAACCCAAGACCTCACTTCAAGCACGTTCAGCCTCAACGGGGAGCCATCTGAGACTGCCCACCTACACACCGCTGAAAACGTCCCGATGTTGCCGGCCGAGGTCGCTCCACGGACCCCAAGAAGCGTGATCTGAGTGGGACTTCTCCCCCTCTTCACTGGCCCCAATCCCGGGCTGAAGTGCTCCCCCACGACCGGCTCCGCATCGGCCTCACTTTCCCGTATGGGCTTCTCCTCCATGCCCCTGGGCGCTACCGCGCCATGTTGGCGTCCCTCCCTAGACGGCAGACATCGTCGAGATTTGATGACAGGACGCACGCTAATGTGCCAACACACTAGATTTTACGCCAAGCCCTTGTCTCAGTCAAGCGTGGACCGTGGCAAATGACCGCACGTCCTTCCCAGAATCCGCCACGCTGGTCACCCACCTTCTTCCGGCAGCCGGTCGTCGCGACCAGGCCCTCAGGAAAACGGCGGCGTCGCTTCTGTCTTTTATACAATCGATTGTTAAATGATCTTAGAACACATGATGCGACGGCCGCTCCTGCCGACCACGCGAAACCAGGTGGCCGCTTCCGCTGCCTCGGTCTCTCGATCCCTGCCGGCACCCCGCTCATCGCCAGGCTAGCCGCCTCAGGCGTGCTCTCAACGGCTAGCAGATTGTCTCAACGCACTCACGGGCGACGGGCACGGGGCGCATTCGGCTCAGGAAGTCTGCCCAGACGTGAGGAGGTCGTTCAGACGATGGCCCCCGGCCCGGTCTGGGGCTCGGCGACCGGCCCCCTCCCCCCATGGAGTGCCAACGTGGGACGCGGACAGAGAACCAGTTAGCGATCAGCTCATGAACAACGTTGGGGTTGACCGGGGATACAGCGAAGATAGCCGAAACCACTACACCGCGCAGGAGTCGAACCTGCAACCTTCGGCTCCGTAGGCAACCAGCCTAGGGTACAAACGATTGAAAATGAAGAACTTACATGCGACGCGCCTCCAGTTTGTGATGGGGTTTGTCAAAACGCCCCGCAAACCGTCACCGCCGACCGCTTGGCCGCTCTGGCGGCGGAACTAGCGAAGCTGCCACCGGAAGCGAGAACACTGCTCGCCGGACTGCTCACCGCCCTCGACGCGAAGGACGGCAGGGCATGAGATACGAACAGCTCTCGCCGTCGGCTCGGCCTCAGGGCGTCCAGCAGTGCTTCGGCCACCGGTCTACCGATGATCGCGGAGCGGTAGCGGTGGCCAGTTCCAGCCAGCGAACCCGCCCTCTCAGGTCCGATGTTGTCCTCATCTTTGGCGCCAGACCCGCTTCAGGGCCGCCAATCCGGGCGCCATTCAACGATCAGACGTCGGGGGCGGTCCTTGGGCCTTCTGAGCAGGGGATCGACGTCCTTAAACGCGCAACCAGCCACTTCGTGGCCATCTGGACAACAAGTACGGGGGATCTGACATGCAACGCTGGAGAAACGGACGGCGGATCGTACTGGCCTGGGAGGATTTCCAGAAGGTCGCCGTGCGAACCGGCCTGTGGCCGGATGTTCACGACCGGATGTATGCCCTGCTTGCCGCCGGTATGCGGAGGAACACCGTCAAGCGTCGGGTGATGCGGGAGTTCCTCGCCCAGCTCATCCTGGAGCTGGCACCGGAACCGGCCATGCCGCACTGTTCTGTGCCCACGCCCCCGCTGCCTCCGCCGGCCAGACAGGCGCCGGTGTCAATGTGCCCTTCTCCCCCCGCGTCAGCTCTGCCACGGTCGATGCCGCCGAGCGGCCCGCCACCGCCTCGACCATGGCCGCCTCCGCCGCCCGCGCCGCTGCCCTCGCAATGAAAACGGGTCCCATCCAAGGGCTCGCCGGCAAGCGATCCGGACCCCCCGGTGAGCGCGCAGACGGTACCAGATCCTATCTCGCCTGTCCGGCGAAGCGGTTTTGGGTTTGGGTCCCATGTGGCGCAGCCGCGGGCTGGAGGATGCCTCGCGATGTACTTGCCCGGCGTTCTTCACTTCGCACAATCCGGGTCTGCCGGTTCCGTCCCGCTGTAACACCGCTGGAAGATGCCGAAGTCAGAGGCGTCCACGTCGCGGTCGCCGTCGAAGTCGGCGGGGATGATGTGCGACGCGTCCGCAGTGAGCCAGCAGCCTTCCGGCAGATGCTCAGGATCGTACGGGATCGCCGGACCGGTCGCGCAGGCTTCGAACGTGGCATAATCCCCGGCATCCACGTCGCCGTCGGAGTCGAAATCGCCGGGGATGGAAACAACGAGGAAGATGTACGCCGAGCCGGAATCGATGCCGGCGTCATCGTTCCCCCTCGCCCCCACGATGGCGGTGG
The DNA here is from genome assembly GCA_018003015.1 of Phycisphaerae bacterium. NCBI lineage: Bacteria > Pseudomonadati > Planctomycetota > Phycisphaerae > Phycisphaerae bacterium. The sequence goes on from JAGNEZ010000015.1 coordinate 109,855, forward strand.
CGCCGCTGATGGAGACGGAAAGCCCGAACTCGTCGCCAGCCGCGGCGTCGGAGGCGGTGAGCTTCCTGATTTGGCCCCAGTTGTCCGCCCCCCCCTGGTCGCGCCGGAAGATGTACGCCGAGCCGGAACCATCGCCGGCGTCATCGTTATGGTACGCCCCCACGATGGCGGTGTCGCCGCCTCCCCGTGTCTTCCACGCCCTCGCTCCGCGACCCTCGCCCTCGCGCCCTGCGCGCGGCTCCACCGAGCCCGGCCGGCTCAGGTGCGACGATCGCACGGACCACGCCGGTGGTCATGCCGTCGAAGCCCGTCGGATCAAGCGGAAAACCCCTCGCTGAGGCCGCCCGGTGTGACGCCGAGCCCCAGATCCGTTTCGCCGTGAGCGATTGAAGAGGACCTTTCTCCAGCGTCAAAAAAGGGACCCGCTGAAGCCGTCTCCGGCTCCAGCGGGCCCCAATTACTCACCGGCCTCCCTCATGAGCGAGAGGGTACCGTTTGCAGACGGCTACTTGTGGATGAGGATGCTGCCGCCGCCGATCACCGTGGTCGGCGTATCAGTCTGGGCGGCACCCAGCATGTTGTCATACACCATACCGTTGGAGTCAGTACCCCAGATCCTGATGCGGAATTTGTCCGTTCCGCCGCCACCGTTTATCTGGCCGTCAATGGCAGTGAGTATGAAACTGTAGCCTTCTGCACCATTGATTGTCCCGGTTCCCATGTACTGGGCCCTGGCACCAGCAATGACCAGCCAGTTGTAGCTCGAACTGTGGAAGTTCAGGTCGCCCGCATGGAACTGGAACTCGGTCACGCCCGTCGGGATCGTCGCGCCTTTCTGGTACTTGGACACGAAGCCGAAGGTGGCCTTGCCAGTCAGGTCGGGATCTGCCCTGTACGCACCCGCCGGCGAGTCGAACCACCCGCCGCCGGTGACGAAGCCGCCGTTGGGATCGTAGACGACGACGTATTGGTACACCATGTTAGTCGAGCCGCCGTCGTCGTCCGTGACCGTGACGGTGATTTCGTAGACACCCGGCTCGGCGTAGGTGTGGCCCGCCGACGCCGGGCTGGTGGCGCCGACCTGCATGTCGCTTGTTTCGTCGCCCCAATCCCACGTGACGTCATAGGTGTCGAGCGTACCGGGGTCGCTGAATTCAACGCCAACGGTCACCGGCTGATTGTTGATGTTCACCGGGTCGAGCGGCGCCGTCAGGGCGTCGATCGTCGGGGCGACGTTCTCGATTTCAACTTCCGCGGTCCCGACATCGCATGCACCGTACTGATCGCACACCTTGAGGTGGACATAGACCTCGCTCGGACCGTCCATGTTGGCCGCTGAGAAGGTCACCTTGTCACCCGGCGTCTCGAAGGTGCCGTCGTCGTCCAGATCCCACTCATACGAGACCAGCGCGTGCCCATCCGGGTCGTACGAATTGCTCCCGTCCAGCAGTACCGAGCTGCCTTCGTCGACGTAGTACTTTTCTCCTTGGGAATAGTCTTTCCCGGGGTCGGCCACGGGGGGGCGGTTCGGTGAGAACATCGCCATGTCGCTGCCAGTGCAATCGATGCCCGGCCAATGGAAAGTGGCTTTGAAGATGATATTCGCCGGCGTGGTAGCACCCTCCGGGGCAACAACGGTGGCGATGTGCTGCTCGTCGATGGTCACCGTCCAGCCGTCGGGGACGCTGCCGGCATCCACAGCCCAATCGACATCGGCGCAGTCACAGGTCTGGAAATCATCCAGATCGAAGCTCTGGAAAGGCGTAAACTGGTCCGGGATGCCAGCCACTTGTGGTGTCGCATAGACCATACCATCGTCCGTGTCTTCGACCTGCGTCGTGATGCTGCCTCCAGTGACATTCAGGACCGCCCTCCAGGTGTGCTCACCCACCGTCTCCTGGGCAACGTTGTACTTCTTGGTCGCCTCGCCCGAGAAGTCCGTCAGCGTGACCGTGTCGTATAGCACCCCATCGCGGAATACGGTCAATGTGCCGTTGGCCGAAAACCGTGCCACACTGTAATGGACATTGATCTCGTAGCCGGTGATGTCGCAGGCAGCTCCCGGCACGACTACGTCGACCGAGACCGGGAACACCGAGGCCTGCAGGATAATGATGTACCACGGCGTGGCCAGGTAGGGTCCCCAGTAATAGTAGCCGTCCCAGTACCCGAGACCGAGACCCGGCGAGGGGTGAGCCTGTGTGTGAACGAGGTATTCGCAATAGTCCCCCCACCAGTCGCCCGCCGGTGTCTCATCGTTGGCCGGTGCATTCAGGATCGTCGGCACCTGCATCAGTTCCAACCCTTTGAACACCGAGAACATGGCATAGGGATGGCCCTTGTTTCCATCCCAGTAAGACGGAGCCTGATTCCAGTGGGAGTTAACATAGCTGAGGGCCTTTTGCGCTCTGGGTGTGGTGGCGTCATCGCCCAGGTAGAAAAACTCGACAAGCAACCCACCGGTTTTAGCAATATTGACCATGTTGGTTGACCCGTCGTAACCGGACCCGCCGTACCAATCGCCGCCATAGGGACACTGGATGTACGTGACCCAATACTCCAGCTCGTCCTTAACGAATTGCGGCGCATAGATCCCCCATTGCTCGGCGGCCACCAGGCCGAGCACCGGCCACTGGGCCACCGAGTTGTCCGAATAGCCGGTCGAGTTGTCGTACCACTCGTAGCGCCATCCGCCTCTTCCAGGCCCCCCATCAACCTGCGCCCAGGCCAGAAAGTCCACCAGGTCAGTCATCACCTCCTTGTAGGTCATCCCAGCGCAAGCTCCGCCTGGCCTGTTCGCTTGTCCGTAGTCGCTCCTGCCCCACCCGACGATGGAGCCGTCGGCCTTCAGGGCCAGGCTGTGGTACGCTCCTGCAGCTATCGCGACAAAATCATTGCCCGCGGGAGGACTGGCTTGTCCGTAGCCATTGTAGCCCCACCCGACGATGGAGCCGTCGGCCTTCAGGGCCAGGCTGTGCCACCCTCCTGCAGCTATAGCGACAAAAACATTGCCCGCGGGAGGACTGGCTTGTCCGTTGCGATTGGAGCCCCACCCGACGATGGAGCCATCGGCCTTCAAAGCCAAGCTGTGGCGATCTCCTGCAGCTATCGCGACAAAACCACTGCCCGCAGGAGGAGTGGCTTGTCCGTTGCCATTGTGGCCCCACCCGACGATGGAGCCGTCGGCCTTCAGGGCCAGGCTGTGGATCTCTCCTGCAGCTATCGCGACAAAATCATTGCCCGCAGGAGGAGTGGCTTGTCCGTTGCCATTGTAGCCCCACCCGACGATGGAGCCGTCGGCCTTCAGGGCCAGGTTGTGGTACGCTCCTGCAGCTATCGCGACAAAATCATTGCCCGCGGGAGGACTGGCTCGTCCGTAGCCATTGTAGCCCCACCCGACGATGGAGCCGTCGGCCTTCAGGGCCAGGCTGTGGATCTCTCCTGCAGCTATCGCGACAAAATCATTGGGGTGTAACTCGCCTTCCGCTATGCAACTTTCCTATGTTCCCGGCGCACGAGCGGCCGGTACGGGTATAGTCTGCGACGTTCCTCGATGATGCGATGCTTCTGGAACGCATCCCAGTCACCGTTGAG